>NZ_JBVKAT010000004.1:347193-403143 GCF_055598485.1 Streptomyces sp. NPDC107521 | reverse complement strand
CACGCCCTGCGCAACGACCTCACCCTCCTGCACGTCCAGGACTACAACTCCGGCTCCATCATGGGCCTGGACAACCAGTACCACTCCATGGGCGGAGCCGACTTCCACATCGCCATGACCGACATGCTCCTCACCGGCTTCCCCGTCGCGGGCGACACCGCCAACGTCTTCCCGCCCCTCAAGCCCGAGCAGGTCGCCATCGGCATGCCCGCCACCACCAACGCCGGCAACGGCCACGTCTCCCCCACCGAGGTCAACAAGGCCCTCAACTGCCTCACCAAGAAGACCGACTGCGGCAGCTACCAGACCCACGGCACCTGGCCCAACCTCCGCGGCCTGATGACCTGGTCCATCAACTGGGACCGCTTCGGCGGCCACCAGTTCCAGAACAACTTCGACACCTACTTCCGCCGCTGACCACCAGCCGGTCGTCGACCGCCCCGTGAAGACGCCGGAAGCCGACCGGGACACCCCGGCCGGCTTCCCCGGCGTACGGCGGCGCTCCTGGGACATCCGCGGGCCCGCCGTGTCGACGGCGACGGCCCCGGTCGTCACGTTCCCGCCGCCGCCCGGGCGGCGTCCGTGCCGCCGCCGTTCCGGGCGAGTGCAGTGCGCAGGCGGCGGGCGCGCCACCCGCTCAGCAGCCACGCGGACGGCAACTGGAGGGTGAGCATGGCGTAACCCGCCATGGCGAAGGCGTCATCGGCCGGTGCGGCGGCTCCGTCCCGCCACGCGGAGAAGCCGTACGACAGCAGCAGCACCAGCAGATACGCGCCGCCGTCGACCAGCGGAATCTGCCACGGCGGCCCGGGAGCACCGAGTCGGCGCGTCACGGTCAGGGTGAGGGCGGCGACGGTCAGGAACACGTGGGACAGCGGGTTCGCGGGCCAGAGCGCCACCCACGTCCCAAGGCTGTCCGCGGCCGCCGACCAGGCGAGGTCGACCAGGGCTCCGATCACCCCGGATCCGAGGGTGACGGTCAGCGGGTAGGAGACGGCGCCGGAAGCCCGCTGCGGGTGGTCCGGGACCCCGGCCGCGCGTTCGACGCCGGGACGCTCACCCCGGACGTCCTGGCCGAGCGGCAGAAACCGCTGTGGGCCGACACGCTCGTCCTCCGGTTCCCGCTGTGGTGGTACACCATGCCCGCGATCCTCAAGGGCTGGGTGGACCGGGTGTTCACCCAGCACTTCGCGTACGGCGTGGGCGAGCACAGCGACACCCGGTACGGCGGGCGCTTCGGCGAGGGCATCCTTTCGGGCCGCAGGGCCCTGCTGTCGGTGACCGTCGGCGGCCGGGCGTCGCACTACGCGGCGCGCGGGATCAACGGCCCCGTCGACGACCTGCTGTTCCCGATCCAGCACGGCATCCTCCACTACCCGGGCATGGAGGTACTGCCCCCGTTCGTGGTGTACGGCGCCAACCGGCTGAGCGGCGGGGACTACCGGGACGTCGTCGGCGCCTGACAACGGCGCCCGGTCGCCCTGGAATCGACCGAGCCGACCCCGTTCCGTCGCCAGAACTCGGGCGGGTGCGAGATGCCCTCGCTGCACCTGAAGAAGGGCCTGGAGCCCGCGGACCGCACGGGCTTCGGGCTGCACGTGCACGGCTGAGGGCGGCCGCGCCATGGGACCGCCGGCCGCGCGACCGGTCGCCCTCGGTCCCGGAAGGCGACCCGCGTCCCGGAAGAACAAGAGGACCCCTGGTGAACAGGGGTCCTCGCTGGTGTCCGAGGGGGGACTTGAACTCTCCTCTCGGGCACCAGCCCCCAACCGCTCTGACCTGGGGAAACGCCCGTCGACAGGCTTGATTTCGGCGGGCGTTTCTCCTGTTCTTTCCTGCTGTTTCAGGCCCTTTCGGGCCCCTGTTGGTCATGCGTTGGTCACGTGACCAACCCTCCTCCGAGGCGTCCGTCCCCGGTCAGGCTTCCTGGACCGCGCCACGGGGCTACGCCCAGTCTGCACGGGCGCGTACGTGCCCGCGTACCGGGGGTGGCCGGGGCGGTTGGGGACCTGTTTATGCAAGGACACGCATAGTCGCGTTCACGCATAGACGCGTAGCGCCACCCCCTCTACTGTCGGTGGGCAGGCGGCCCAAAGCGGGGCCAGAGCAAGGGGGTTTGGCATGTCCGAATGTTCGGCACTCACCCGGCTCACGGGCAACGGCAACGGCGAGTCCGGAGAAAAGGACTGCCCGAACGTGTACCGCACGGCCACGGGATCTTTCGTCGTGCAGGGCGACGTGTCCAACGCCTTCACCCCGCCCTCCGGGGAAGGGCTCGTGGAAATCCCGGAGGCGGTTCTCAGGGAGGCTTTCCGTGCACTTGGATGGTGACGCGTGGAATGACTGCTTCGATTCCATGGAGCGTGAGGCGTGGCGGCTGGAAACGCTGCCCGTCTACACCATGCCCCAGGAAGCGGAGAAGCTGAAGCGTTTCCTCGCCGGAGAGAAATCCCCGGACGATTACACGTCGGCCTGGATGGACGAGGTTCGGCAATGGGCCTCGGAAGGGAAGAGCGTCGGCAGGGTGCACGTCGTGACCCGCCCGCTCTCGGACTACCTCCGGTTCGAGTTCGAGTATTACTACCGGCACCACGTGAAAGCGGGCGAGGATATCCGCATTCTCGACCTCACCGACCGAGAGAACCCGGGGATTCCGGATCAGGACTTCTGGATGTTCGATGAGTCCAAGGTGGTCCTGATGAACTACCGGGCGGACGGGACGCAGATAAACCGGGAACTGTACGAGAGTGATCCTGAGCCGTATCGGCAGTGGAAGCGGATTGCCGTGGCCGAGTCGGTTCCATTCCTGGAGTACGTGAGCGAGTGATGTTCGACCCTGAACAGTTGGGGCAGCCGAAGCAAGAATTGGCCGCCCTGCTGAAAGAACTACGCAAGCGAGCCGGCCTCACTGGGGACCGGCTCGCTCGGCGTTGCAACATGTCCCAATCGAAGATCAGTCGGATCGAGAACGGGAAAGCCCAACCGAGCCTGCTCGACCTGGAGAGAATCCTCCGGGCTGTCGTTGCTCCGCCCGAGGTCATCGAGGAGGCCATTGCCCTCGCGAGGCTGGCCAATACCGAGTGGCAAGACCTGCGCTCACTGCGGCGAAGGGGGCTGGAGAAGAAGCAGACCGAACTTGCCGCGCTCGAATCCTCCTCTACCGAGTTCCGTTTCTTCCTGCTCTCGATGATTACGGGGCTACTGTCCACCCCTGAGTACATCCGGGCCAGCCTTGCCCATTCACCAACTGATGCCACTAAGACGATCGCGAGGAAGCTGGAGCGGCAGGAGGTTCTTTACGACACGAAGAAGCGGTTTACCTTCATCCTCACCGAACAGGCCGTGAGGTGGCCACTCCTGCCCCTTGCCGCGATGGCGATGCAGATTGACCGGCTGGCCTCACTGACCCACCTGCCGAATGTGAAGCTAGGTGTCATCCCAATCGCGGGATACAAACCCATGGCTCCTATGGACACCTTCACTGTCTACGACAACACCCTGGCCACTGTGGAGAACACCACCGGAGTCGTGATCCTGAGAGATCCACGCGACATCGAAATGCATTTGGAACTGTTCTCGACACTGGAGGGATACGCGCTGTTCGGGGCCGAAGCACGAGCCGTGTTGACGGAGTGGGCTGCCGCCTGTCGTTCATGATCTTTATTCCATGACGGGAAAGAACTACACAGCCGCCGCGTTCTGGGCCAATGATTTCCCCCATGACAGCGACCGAGCGAAACGAAGAGCGGGTGCGTTACGGCGTAGGTCGGGGGCGGGAGTACCGGCGGACGTTCGGCCCTGATGGTGGTGTGCGCTCATGACGGGGCGCATGACTCTGCGGGTGTCGTACGACGGCGGTCGGACGTACGGCCCGGTTCGTGAGGTACAGGTGGAGCCGCGCAATGCGGTGATCCTGGGCTCGCTGACCAAGTACCCGCCGTGCGGGTGCCCTCGGTGCGCGGGCCGCAGTTCGGTGCCTTCCAGTGCTCTCCGCTCCCTGGCGGTGGAGCCGAAGGCGACGTGATGCGTCGCTTGGGCCACTGGGTGCTGCGCCACCTTGGCCGGCACGCGGGGCCGCTCTACCTGGCCGCGATCCTCGGCGGCTGTGCCCTGGTTCTCGCCGTGGCTCTTTGGTAACCGCATTGGCCGCTGTCTCCGATGCCTCCCGCCCGATTCCCGGTGGGAGTTCCCGAGAAGAGAGGTAGTCCGATGGCGGAAGAGAACACCACTTCGGTGGCCCCCGAGGGGGGTGGCCTGCTCGTCGCGAAGCGGAAGATCGTGGCCGCACGCACCCGTGCCGAGCAGGAGTCTGACGTCAGCAGTGGCCGTTCCGACGGCAACGACTGAAGGGAGCGCCCACGGTGCTTGATACAGCCTCGTGGGCGGGGCGTCTGGGCGGGGACTTGTTCCTCGCCCAGACGTACCACCGCTCTTACGCGCACTTCCCCGGAGCCGCCGACACGGCGGGCCTGTTCTCCTGGGACGACCTGAACCGGGTCATCGCCACGCAGCGGCTGGAGCCGCCCCGGCTGCGCCTGTCGGTCGACGGCGAGATGGTCCCGCTCCACCGCTACGCGATCCCGACCACGAACCGCCGAGCGGTCACCTGGTCCCGTATCCAACCGTCCGACTTCCACGCCCAGCTCAGAGACGGGGCGTCGCTGGTGCTCGATGCGGTGGAGAAGATCCACCCCGCTGTGAGGGCGGCTGCTGAGGAGCTGGAACGCTTCCTCGGGACTTCCGTGCAGGCGAACGTGTACGCCCTCGTGGACCGAGCGGGAGGGCTTCGGTCGGCACTGGGATGACCACGATGTGGTGGTGGTCCAGTTGCACGGCTCGAAGAGGTGGCGCCTGTGGGGGATGACCCGTGAGGCGCCCACCTTCCGGGACGTGGAGTCGCCGGAGGAGCCGGAGGGCGACCCGGTGGCGGACCTCGTTCTGTCCCCGGGTGACGTGCTCTACCTGCCGCGCGGCTGGTGGCACTCGGTCACCGCTGACCAGGGGACAGAATCCCTTCACCTCACGTTCGGGATGGTCCCGCACACGGGCGCTGACCTGATGCTCTGGGTCGTCGACCAGCTCCGCGCGTCCCTCGCGCTCCGCAGGGACATCCCGCGCTTCGGCTCGCTAGCGGAACAGTCGGACTTCACCGACGCCGTACGCCGTGAAGTGGCCGACATGATGGCGGACCCCCGCCTCGTGGAGCGGTGGGCAGAGTCGATCGACACGACGGACCTGGGCCACGCGATCCCGTCCCTGCCCTACGTGGACGGGCTCCCCGCCCAGCGGGACATCACGGTCAAGCTCACCACTCCGAGGGGCCGCCTGACGGCGGACCGCGAACAGGGCACAGTCACCCTCTCGGCGGCCGGTACCGCGTGGGACTTCGCCGAGTCCGCCGCTCCCGCGCTGGGCACGCTGCTGACCAATCAGCCGACCACGCTCGGCGAACTCGCCGACTCTGCCGGACTGGAGGTCAAGGAGGTGGCCGAACTGGTCTCCGTCCTCATTGACGGCCACGCCGTCGCAGTCGTGGGGACGGCGCTGTGACCGCCGCTCTCTGCCTGGGGACATACCGCGTGCGTGCCGTCAGTCAGGCGGCGCGCACCGCCCTGGCTGCCGGTAGCCCCTGGGTGGACACGGCACCGAACTACGCCCATGGCCGGGCTCATGAGGAGTTGCGCCCGGTTCTCGGGGAGTACCCGACCGTACGGGTAGCCACGAAGGCGGGGTTCTTCACAGCGGAGCAGGGCCGCACCGCCCTCGCTGAGGGTGTGCTGACCCGGGATGAGACGACCGGTAGGCACAGCCTTGAACGGGGCTTCGTTCGCTGGCAGACGGAGCACTCGTTGGCCGCGCTCGGCCGCGTGGACCTGGTGTTCGTGCATAACCCCGAGCACCACGGGCACAGCCTTGACCGTGCCGTTCTGCACGGCCGTGTACAGGAAGCCTTCACGGCGCTGGAGGAGTTCGCCCATGCGGGCAGGATCGGCGGGTACGGCGTTGCCACCTGGTCGGGCCTGACCTCCGGAGCGTTCAGCGTGCCCGAGTTGCTCACGCTCGCCCGCCAGACGGCTGGTTCCGCCGAGCACCACTTCACGGGCTTGCAGATGCCCGTCAGCCTGATCATGGATGCCCCGATCACACGAGCCCTGAACGGCGGCGGCCCACTGGTACAGGCGAAGGACGCGGGGCTGATCACGTTCGGTGCTGCTCCCCTGCACGGGGGCGACCTCCTTGACGCCATGACACCCGAACTGGTGAACCTCATCCGCCCCGGCCTGTCGGCCGCAGCCGCTGCCCTGCTGGCCGCTGGCTCGTGCCCCGGCCTCGATGTCGTCCTCACCTCCGCGAGCACCCGCGAGCACTGGGACGATGTGGCCAAGGCTCTGGCTGCGCCGCTGACGGCCCAGGGACTCAGGAGGGTGACGGATGAACTCGCCGGTGAATGAGGAGGTACAGGCTTTGATGGAGGCCGCCCACGACCGGGCGGCCGAGGCGCTGGGCCTCACCTGCACGGGGCCGCTGGCGTGGGGCTTCCTCGGTGTCACTCTCGGACGCCGAGCGGGGAACCGGTGGCTACGGGTCAGCCGGACGGCGAAGAGGAACGCGGGCAGGAAGGCGGGGGAAGGCATCGTCGGCGCCTCGGAGCTGGTGCCTGACGGCGTGCCTCGCCCCCACCTGTACGCGGTGCATGACTGGACTGACGGCGAGTGGGCCTTCGAGTCGGCAGTCCTGGACTACCTCACGCAACCCATCGTGTCCCCCGACCGGGCCGACATCGACCACGACCCGGGGTTGCCTGACGAGTGGTGGGCGGACCTTCGCCAAGCCCTGGCCCTCCTCACTGAAGCGGAGGGAGTGAAGGCAACCGTGCGGGACGGGTGGATCGAACGAGCCTTCCCCCAGTTCCTCGGCATCCCTGCCCCCGCCAAGGTGGAGCGGGTGACCGGTCACGGTGACCTGCACTGGGGCAACCTCACCGGCGCGCCCCTGTGCCTGCTGGACTGGGAGCGGTGGGGACGGGTGCCCTTCGGCTATGACGCGGGACTCCTCCACGCCAACAGCCTGCTTGTTCCCGACGTAGCCGCCCGCATCCGCAAGGAGTTCGCGCCGATCCTCGACGCCCCCGCCGGCCGAATCGGGGAACTGGCAGCCCTGGCCGAGATGCTGCAAGCCGTAGCCCGTGGCTGGTACCCCGACCTTGCGCCCCGCCTGGTGGCCCGTGCAGAGGCGCTCACCGGAGTGCGCCCGCCCGTCCCGGTGCACTCCGAGGTGAGCGCCTGACTGCGCCCCTGTGCGCCTATCTCAGGCGCTCTCACCGATGTGCCGGTACAGGGTGGCTCGGGAGATCCCCAGGGCCTTGGCGATGGCGGTGACACTCTCTCCCTTGGCGTGCCGGGCACGGGCTATGGCTAGCTTGCCATCGTCCACGACGGAGGGGCGTCCACCGTGGTTGCCCTTGCGGGCCGCGGTGTCCAGCCCCTCCAACGTCTTCTCCCGGATGCCTTCCCGCTCCACCTCTGCGGCCACGGCCAGGACGGCGAACACGATGGCGCCCGCCCCGTTCGGGTCGTACACCCCTTGCAAGGGACCGGAGAGGAGTTCCAGTTGGATGCCGTCCTTCTGGAGCATGGACGAGAGGGTCATGAGTTCTGCCGCGTTGCGGGCAAGGCGCTTCATCTCCACCACGGTGAGGATCACCGGTTGGTTCGGGGTGGCTGTCGTGATCGCCCGTGCCAGAGTCAACGCCTTCTCCAGTTCCGGCCGCTCCTTCACACGGGTACTGATCTTCTCGGATAAGACGCGCGTGCAGTCGGCACGGGCGAGCATGTCCAACTGGCTCTGCAGTTCCTGCCCGACCGTGCTGCACCTGGCGTAGCCCAGTCGTATCGGTACGCCCCGGTATCGCTTCGGACACCACGGGGACTACCTCACCAGCCACCCACGGCTTACCGGGGTTGCGGTCGACCGTACGGCCGCTCTCGTAAGGACGGAGCACGCCGACTGGCCGCTTCCGGAGCGGGCCGACTCGGCCTATCATCCCTGGTCTGACCTGTGGACTCGCTCGGCTGTTGGTCACGTGGTTGGTCACGCCACAGCCGGAGAAACAGAAAGACCCCAGATCAACTGGGGTCTCTGCTGGTGTCCGAGGGGGGACTTGAACCCCCACGCCCGATAAAGGGCACTAGCACCTCAAGCTAGCGCGTCTGCCATTCCGCCACCCGGACCGGGTGTGTGTCGGCTCCGGAGTGTTCCCCGGCGGCGACATGGACAACCATACCAAGGTTTCGCAGCGCCTTTCACCTGCATTTCCTTCGCCCCGGCGACGCTCCGGCGGCGCCGGACCGGATGCACCCGGAGCGGCACCATGAGTGACGGGATGGTTACGTGGTGTCGGATCCGCGAGCGGCGGGCGCGGGCGCAGTCGCCGCTCCGGGAGCATCCGCGGGGCACCCCGCGGTTCGCGCCCGCCGCCACGGCGAGCGTCCTCCCGGTCCGCCCGCCCGGGCGCTCCGCTCCGCGCCGGTCGACGGTCCGCGGGCGTACGACGACCGGGCCACGTCCGGTGCGCCGCCGCGGTTCGCCCCGCCGGAGCGGCACGGGCCGCCGCGCCCACCGAGCCCCTGCCGCCCCTCCGTCAGGGGCAGCGGACGACCTGCCCGGCGTAGGAGAGGTTGCCGCCGAAACCGAAGAGGAGGACGGGGTCGCCGGAAGTGATCTCGCCCCGTTCCACCAGCTTGGACAGGGCGAGCGGGATGCTGCCCGCCGAGGTGTTGCCGGAGTCGACGACATCGCGGGCGACGACGGCGTTGACCGCGCCGATCTTCTGCGCGAGGGGTTCGATGATGCGCAGGTTGGCCTGGTGGAGGACGACCGCGGCGAGGTCGGCCGGTTCCACCCCGGACCGCTCGCAGGTCCGGCGGGCGATGGCGGGCAGCCGGGTGGTGGCCCAGCGGTAGACGCTCTGGCCCTCCTGCGCGAAGCGCGGCGGCGTGCCCTCGATGCGGACCGCGTTGCCCATCTCGGGCACCGAGCCCCACTCCACCGGGCCGATCCCCGGCTCCTCGCCCTCCGCGCACGCCTCGACCACGGCGGCACCGGCCCCGTCGCCGAGCAGGACGCAGGTGGTGCGGTCGGTCCAGTCCGTGATCTCGGACATCTTGTCGGCGCCGATGACCAGGGCGCGGGTCGCCGCACCGGCCCGCAGGGTGTGGTCGGCGGAGGCGAGGGCGTGGGTGAACCCGGCGCAGACGACGTTCACGTCGATCGCGGCCGGTCCGGGGATGCCGAGCCGGGCGGCCACACGGGCGGCCATGTTCGGGGAGCGGTCGATCGCGGTGGAGGTGGCGACCATGACGAGGTCCACCTCGCCGGGCGCGGTCCCGGCCGCCGCGAGGGCCTTGGCGGCCGCGTGGGCGGCCAGTTCGTCGACGGGTTCCTCGGGCCCGGCGATGTGGCGGGTCCGGATGCCCACCCGGCTCCTGATCCACTCGTCGCTGGTGTCGACCATGCCCGCGAGGTCCTCGTTGGTGAGAACCCGGGCGGGCTGGTAGTGGCCGACGGCGGTGATGCGCGAGCCGCGCATGGCGGAACCCCCTCGCTTCCTCGGGTGCTGATCCACCAGTCTGTTCAGTGACCGACGGGTAGGAGGGCAGGTGAAGCGACAGGATTCGGTCATCCCGCTTGTCGGTTTCGCTCAGCATCCGAGACGGAACCGGAACGACCGCCGGTGATACGCGGTTCTCGCCCCCATATGGACGGGGCGGCACCGGGCGGGGGCGCCCCGCTCGCCGGCCTTCCCCGGAAACGGCGCGGACGCTCTCCAGGGCATCGTCCACGATCCGCCCCGCGAAGTCGACCGATTTACCGAAAGCGCCATCCCCGTCCCGGACGCACCGCCCACCACGCCCACCCCCGCCACGCCCACCGCCCACCGCCCGCCGCACCCCGCGCACCTCGTCCGGTGGCTCCGGCGCCCCGGCGCACACGCCGTATCCGCGCCCGCGCCGCGCGCACGGCCGGGCCGCCCGGCCGCCGCCCGCGCCTCCCCGGCCCGGTGGCCGGACCACCCTCTTCCCGCCCCCGGGCCCTGCGGGACAATGGCGGGACCGAGGCCGTCGGAGGCCGACGAGGCCCGCTCCGCCGCGGGGCGCCCGGCCCCGGCGGGCGGCGGCACATGACACGGCACAGGAAACACGGCGCACGGCAGGAGCCGCTCCGGCCGTCCGTACGTACGCAGGAGAACCGGGACCGACCGGCGCGAGGGGCACACGGACATGGGACGAGTCACGGAACGACGCAGGGTGATCCGCATCCGGGACGGCGCGGTCTCCGCCCGCCCGGACACGCTCGTCGCGGAGGAGCCGCTGGAGATACGCCTCAACGGCAAGCCCCTGGCGATCACCATGCGCACCCCCGGCCACGACTTCGACCTCGCGGCGGGCTTCCTGGTCAGCGAGGGCGTGCTCGGCGGGGCGGAGGACCTGCTGAACATCGTCTACTGCGCGGGCGCCACGGCCGACGGCTCCAACACGTACAACGTGGTGGACGTGCGGACCGCGCCCGGGGTGCCGATGCCCGACATCACCCTGGAGCGGAACGTCTACACGACCTCGTCCTGCGGTCTGTGCGGCAAGGCGAGCCTGGACGCGGTGCGGACGACCGCGCGGTGGCCCGTCGCGGACACGCCCCCGCTGCGCCTCTCCCCCGGGCTGCTGGCGGAGCTGCCCGGCCGGCTGCGCGCGGCACAGCGCGTGTTCGACCGGACCGGCGGCCTGCACGCGGCGGCGCTGTTCACCGAGGACGGCGAGCTGGTCGACGTCCGGGAGGACGTGGGCCGGCACAACGCCGTCGACAAGCTGGTCGGCCGGGCGCTGCGCGACGGGGGGCTGCCGCTGTCGCGGTCGGTGCTGCTGGTCTCGGGGCGGGCCTCCTTCGAGCTGGCGCAGAAGGCCGTGATGGCGGGCGTTCCGGTGCTGGCGGCCGTGTCGGCGCCGTCGTCCCTGGCGGTCGACCTGGCCGTGGAGACGGGGCTGACGCTGGTGGGGTTCCTGCGCGGCGGCTCCATGAACGTGTACGCGGGCGCGGAGCGGCTCGTCCTGCCGGAACCGGCCGGGCACCCGGACTGACCCGGCCGGCGTCCCCGTTCCGGACGCCCGGAACGGCCCTCGGGGACCGCCCCGTCACCCCCGGCGGGGTCCGCTCCCGGCCGCCCCGGGCACCGGTGGGTACTCCGGGGCCTCGGGGGGTTCCTCCGGAGGGGCCGTCCCCCGAGGGGCGCCCGCCCCGGGGTCCCGCGCGCGGCGTCCGGCGATGACGGCGCACACCATGAGCTGCATCTGGTGGAAGAGCATCAGGGGCAGCACGGCCAGCGAGGCCTCGGCGCCGAACAGGACGCTCGCCATGGGCAGTCCGGAGGCGAGTGACTTCTTGGACCCGGCGAACTGGATCGCCACCCGGTCCGCCCGCCCGAAGCCCAGCGCCGCCGCGCCGTACCAGGTCAGCAGCAGCATCACGGCGAGGAGCACCGCCTCCACCACGAGCAGGCCGCCCAGTCCGGCCGGGCCGACCCGGTGCCAGACGCCCCGCACCATGCCCTCGCTGAACGCGGTGTAGACGACCAGCAGGATCGAGCCCCGGTCGACGAACCCCAGCACCCGCCGGTGCCGGGCGACGAACCCCCCGATCCAGCGGCGGAGCAGCTGGCCGGCGGCGAACGGCACCAGCAGTTGGAGCACGATCCTCAGCAGCGCGTCGGCGGAGAACGCGCCCCCGCCGCCGCCCAGCAGCAGGGCGGCCAGCAGCGGGGTGAGGAGAATGCCCGCCAGGGAGGAGAAGGAGCCCGCGCAGATCGCGGCGGGCACGTTGCCGCGTGCCAGGGAGGTGAAGGCGATGGACGACTGGACGGTCGACGGGACGAGGGTGAGGAAGAGCAGCCCCTGCTGGAGCGGCTCGGTCAGCAGGGCCGGGACGAGGCCCCGGGTGGCGAGGCCGAGCAGCGGGAAGACGGCGAAGGTGCAGGCCAGCACCGTGAGGTGGAGCCGCCAGTGGCGCAGCCCGTCCATCGCCTCGCGGGTGGAGAGCCGGGCGCCGTAGAGGAGGAAGAGGAGGGCGATGGCCCCCGTGGTGGCACCGGAGGCGGCCTCGGCGCCCGCGCCGCGTACGGGGAGCAGCGCGGCCAGCCCCACCGTGCCGAGGAGCATCAGGACGAAGGGGTCGACCGGCGGTCGGGCCGGTCGGCTCGGGCGTTTCACGGTGCTCCCGTCACTCGTCGTCTCGCTGTCGCTCGCCCCGGGACACCGGGCGCACGGGCCCCTCCGGGTCCGTCTGGCCGCCGTGCGGACCGCCCGGGCCGCTCCGACCGGTCCGGACCCGCTTCGTCCCGTCCCGTCGGGCCCCTTCGACCGTCGTTCGACCCCGCCCGGCGCACCCGGTCCACCCGGTCCGGGGCGGCGTCTCCGCCTGTCCCGTCCCGGAGTCCCCGGGCCGGTACCGACCGGGTCCGTCCCGCCGCCCGGCCCGCGGGCCCCGGCCCACCGGCCGCCCGGCGCCCGGGCCGACCGGCCGGTCCTGCCGTCCTGCCGTCCTGCCGTCCTGCCGTGAGGCGACCCCGGACTCCCCGGACTCCCAGGGCTCCCCGGGCTCCCCGGGCTCCCCGGGCTCCCCGGGCTCCCAGGGCTCCCAGGGCTCCCGCCCCATCGTGCCCGTCCCGCCCGTGATCGGGAATCCCGCACATCGCTCTCACTGTCATCACGCCTCCCGATGACCGGCTACCGTGGGCCCCGTGTACGACCCCTCCCACCTGCGCACCTTCCTCTCGGTGGCGCAGACCCTGAACTTCACCCGGGCCGCCCGGCGGCTCGGGCTGCGGCAGTCCACCGTGAGCCAGCACGTGCGGCGGCTGGAGGAGGCCGCCGGGCGGCAGCTCTTCACCCGGGACACCCACTCGGTGGAGCTGACCGAGGACGGCGAGGCGATGCTGGGCTTCGCCCACCGCATCCTGGAGGCCCATGAGAAGGCCGCGGCCTTCTTCACCGGCACCCGGGTCCGCGGGCGGCTGCGCTTCGGGGCGTCCGAGGACTTCGTGCTGACCCGGCTGCCGGAGGTGCTGGAGGGCTTCCGCCACGACCACCCCGAGGTCGACCTGGAGCTGACGGTGGAGCTGTCGGGCACGCTGTACGAGCGGCTGGCGGCCGGGCGGCTCGACCTGGTGCTGGCCAAGCGGCGCCCCGGGGACCCCGGGGGCGAGTTCGTCCGGCAGGACCGGCTGGTGTGGATCGGCGCCGAGCGGCTGCGGCTGGACCCGGACCGCCCGGTGCCGCTCATCGTCTACCCGCCGCCGGGCATCACCCGGGACCGGGCGATGGAGGCGCTGCGCCGCCAGGGCCGCGAATGGCGGGTCGTGTGCACCAGCGGGAGCCTGAACGGACTGATCGCGGCGGCCCGCGCGGGCCTCGGGGTGATGGCCCACTCCCGGGGGCTGATCCCGCCGGGCCTGGTGCGGGTCCCGGACCGGGCCGGGCTGCCCGAGCTGGGCCGGGTCGACTTCGTCCTGGTGCACGGCCGCCACCGGCCGGCCGCCCGGGACGCCGCCGACGCCCTCGCGGCGGCGGTCCTGGCGGGCGGCGACCGGCTGCACCGGCCGCAGCGGCCCGAACCCGGCCACTTTCCCGGCTGACCCGCCGGAACCCGGACGCGGTGGCCCCGGGGACGCTTACGACGGCGCAGCCGAGGAACCCTACGGAGGTGAGAGAAGCCCGGTCAGGAATGCATCCCGGCCCGTGATCGTTGAGCAGGGGCGTACGAACGACCACAACCCGAAGGATCGAGAGCTCGTGAGCAGCAAGGTCCCCCCGATCATCCTGAACAACGGCGTCGAGATGCCCCAGCTTGGCTTCGGTGTCTGGCAGGTGCCGGACGACGAGGCCGAGACCGCCGTCGCGACGGCGCTGGAGGCCGGGTACCGCGGCATCGACACAGCGGCGATCTACGGCAACGAAGAGGGCACCGGCAAGGCCATCGCCGCCTCCGGCGTCCCCCGCGAGGAGCTCTTCGTCACCACCAAGCTCTGGAACAGCGACCAGGGGTACGACGCCACCCTGCGCGCCTTCGACACCTCGCTGGCCAAGCTCGGCCTGGAGTACGTGGACCTGTACCTGATCCACTGGCCGCTGCCGTCGAAGAACCTCTACGTCGACACGTACAAGGCGTTCGAGAAGCTGTACGCCGACAACCGGGTCAAGGCCATCGGCGTCTCCAACTTCCTCCCGGAGCACCTGCAGCGGCTGATCGGGGAGACGTCGGTGATCCCGGCCGTCAACCAGATCGAGCTGCACCCGCACCTCCAGCAGCACGCCTCCCGCGAGTTCCACGCGGAGCAGGGCATCGCGACCGAGGCGTGGTCCCCGCTGGGCTCGGGCAAGGGCATCCTGGAGATCCCGGCGATCGTGGCCATCGCCCAGAAGCACGGCCGCACCCCGGCCCAGGTCGTGCTGCGCTGGCACCTCCAGCTCGGCAACGTGGTGATCCCGAAGTCGGTGACCCCGTCGCGGATCAAGGAGAACATCGACGTGTTCGACTTCTCCCTGGACACCGAGGACCTCGCGGCGATCAGCGCCCTCAACGAGGACCGGCGGCTGGGCCCGGACCCGGCCACGTTCGAGGTGGCCTGAGCCGCCCCACCACCCGCTGCGAGGGCCCGGTCCGTGACGGACCGGGCCCTCGCCCCGTCCGGGGTCCCCAGGACCTCTCGTTTGGATCATGCCGGGCTCGCGGGCCCTGGCACCGCACCTCGCCGCGTTGCCGTCGGTCGCCAGGGCGCTCCGCCCCGACTCCCTCCTCCGCCTCGCGACGCACGGCGCCGGACCCCGCCCCCTGATCCGGCTCGATCCAGACGAAAGACCCTAGACCCCGTCGACGGGGCGGACCGCCGTGTACACGGTGCGGGCCAGGAGGACGAAGACGTCCGGGCGCCGGTGCACGCCCGCCTCGTCGTCGGGGTCGAGCAGCCGGTCCAGCGCGGCCCGGTCCCCGGCGTCCAGGACGTCGGCGGCCCGCTCGCGCTGCCGGGAGAGCACCTCGGCGACGTAGGCGCGGGCCGTGTCCGGCAGCGGGGCGGGCAGGTCCAGCAGGAAGCTGCGGGTGCCGGTGTGCCGCAGGCCGGCCGCGGTCAGCAGGGCGGGCCAGTCCTCGGCCACCGCGACCGAGCCGGGCAGGCCCGCGCGCATCCGGGCGAACTCGTCCTCCTCCAGGGCGTGCAGCCGGGCCTGGAGGCCGGGGCGGCCGAAGCCCAGGTCTCGGGGCAGGAAGCGGGCGGGCAGTCCGCCCTCCAGGACGGCCAGGGTGCCGCCGGGTGCCAGGCGCGCGGCGAAGGCCGCCAGCCCGGCCCGCTGGTCCCCGAGGTGGTGCAGGCTCTGGCTCGCCCACATCAGGCCCGCCGGGGCGCCGACCCCGTCGAGGGCGTCCGGCAGTTCACCGGTCACGGTGGCGAAGCGGTCGGCGGCGCCGATCCGGGCGGCACGGGCGCGGGCCCGCTCCAGCAGGGGCGCGGCCCCGTCGACGGCGACGATCCGGGCGTCGGGGAAGGTCTCGGCGAAGAGGCCGGAGACGACGCCGGGGCCGCTGCCGACATCGACGACCAGCCCCGGGCCGGGCACCTCCGCCGCCAGCCACTCCAGGGCCCGCCGGTACATCGGGGCGTACAGCTCGGCCTGGGCCTCCAGGACCGGGGCCATCTCGGCCCAGTCGAGGTCGGTGTGGTCGTGGTGGTGACCGTGCCCGCCATCGCCGTGCCCGTGGCCACCGCCGTGCCGGTCGCCCTCGGCGGGCGTCTCGCCCGCGCCGTGCCCGCCGCCACCGCCCCGGTGCTCACCGCCGTCCCGGTGGCCGTCCGTGCCGTGGGTCCCGGCGGGGCCGTGGCCCGTGGGCGGGTGCTCGTGCGGATCTCCGGGGCCCGGTGCGTCCCCGTGCTGGTGAAGGTGGTCGTGCGCCATGCTGGTCAGCCTCCCGTTCGCGAGGCCGCCAGGGTGCGACGACGCACCGGGGGGAGGCAAGCCGTGTTGCCGGGACGGCAAATCGGGCCGCGCCCGGACCGTCCGTCTCCGTCCCCGGCGGGGCTGCTCCGGGGCCCGGCCCCGAGGGGAGCCGGACCCCCGGCCGTGCCCGCACGGTGACGGGCCGGGCGGGCCGCCAGGGCGGCGGGCAGGCGTTCCGGGCGCCTTCCTACGGGATCCGGCCCGTGAAGATCGCGGCCTCGGAGTCGTAGTCCGGGGTGATCTCGATCTGCACCAGCTTCTCGCCCTTGGGGAGTTCGCAGCCCCAGGGCACGTTGATCGACCGCCCGGCGAGCAGCTTGGTCTCGGGGCCGCCGTTCAGTCCGGCGGCGGCGTCGAAGACCGCCTCGGCGCTGCTGCCGTCCTCGCCGTAGGAGCAGTTGACGGTGAGCATCGGCGCGTCGAAGGGCTTGTCGCCCTTGTTCTCCAGCCTCACGGTGAACCGGACGTACGGGGTGTTCTCGGGCACGGCGGAGTCGGTGGAGACCGCTCGTTCGAGCCCGGTGAGACCGACCTCGATGTCGCTGTCGTAGACGACGGTGTCGTCGAGGGCGTGCACCCCGTCGGCGGTCGCGGTGTCCCCGGTCCCCTCCGGACCGTCGTCCGCGGTGTCCGCCCCGGACTCCCCGGCCCCCTCGCCGCCGTCCGCCGCGTCCGGTCCGGCGGTCTCGGTGACGGTGACGGTGGGGGCCGGTTTCGCCCTGCCGTCGCCGGTGAGGCCGAGGGTCGCGACGACCGCGACGACGGCGGCGACGACCGCGGCGGCGCCCGCGACGAGGGCGGTCGTGACGGCGGGCCGCCTGCCCGGCGGCGGGGGCGGAGGAGGCGGCGGCATCGGCGGCCCGTAGGGCGGCATCGGCGGCGGAGTGCTGTACTGGCTCAAGGTTCCCCCCGGAACACGATGGTGACGGACCCCATCATCCCCCCGGATTCCCGCGAGATCGGGCCATGTGACCGAATCGTGCCGAACACCCGGACGCACGGGCCCGGACGCACGGGCCCGGACGCACGGGCCCGGACGCACAGGCCCGGACGCACAGGCCCGGACGCACCCGGACGCACAGGCCCGGAGGCACGCACCGGCCGCACGGACCCCGGCTCACGGGCGGGGACGCGCGGACCCGGCGCGGGACTTCAGCCGCCGGAGCGGGCCCCGCCGCCCCCGGCCGTCGTGGTCCCGGCGGGCCCGGGCGGCGTACTTCCGGCGCTCTCCGGCCCCCGGCGGCCCCCGGCCACGAGCACCACCGTGAACACGGCCAGCACCGACCAGACTCCCCAGAGGACCCGGACCACCGGGTGGAGGCCCATGCTCACGGTGAGGGCGCTCACCGAGACCAGGCTCGACGTGGTGCTCACGACCAGCAGCTTCAGCGACCTGATCACCGGGCGCCTCCCGCCGGGGCGTCCGCCGCCGTCCGCCTTCCCCTGCCGCTGTCCATCGCGCTCCCCCACCGTTCGTCTCGTCCCGGACGCCCGTGCCGTCGGGGCGGACCGGCCCGGCCGGCGCCTCCCCCGCCCGTACTGTGGCACGGACCGGAGCACTCCGGGAGCCCCGGAGCCGAGGCCCCCGAGGGACCGTGCGAGCGGCGGCGGGGCGACGGGTGACGACGCCGGTGCCGCAGCGAGGTCGAGCGGGCCGCGGGCCCGGGGCGGCACCTGACCGAGGCGGCTTCGGCTTCGGCACGGACTCGCCGCCTCATAGGGGGCCGTACCCGGGGGCTTCGCTCGTGCGGTCGGCCCCGGGGGTCAGTGTGCCCCGTGACTCCCGGCCAGGTCCTCCACCCTGCGGGCGAGTTCGATGTCCTTGCCGGTGAGGGCGCCCCCGGCGCTGTGGGTGCTCACCACGAGGGAGACCGAGCGGTAGCCGAGGGTGAGGTCGGAGTGGTGGTTCAACTCCTCCTGCACCTGGGCGATGTGGACGGTCATCGCCGCCGCCGCGAAGTGCGAGCCCAGGTCATAGGAGCGGGTGAGGCGGCCGGTGCCGTCGACGGACCAGCCGGGCAGGCGCGCCAGCCGCTCCCGGGTCTCCTGCGGGGACAGTGGTTCGGCGGACATGGGCCGCGCTCCCTTCCTGGACGGATGTGCCCTCAGCGTGACACAGGGGGACCGCGCGGGCCCGGTGCGGCGGGCCACCCGGGCGGCACCGGCACCGGCACCGCGTCGACTACGGTCGTGCGCATGACGCCTCCCGGCACCACCGCCCCCACCGTGACCGTCCAGGGCGTGGGCCCGCTGCTGCGCGACTGGCGTGAGCGACGGCGGGTCAGCCAGCTCGAACTGGCCCTGCGCGCCGACTCCTCCGCCCGTCACATCAGCTTCGTCGAGACGGGCCGGTCCCGGCCGAGCGAGGAGATGGTGCTGCGGCTGGCGGAGCACCTGGACGTGCCGGTGCGGGAGCGCAACGCCCTGCTGCTCGCGGCGGGCTACGCCCCGCGCTACCCGGAGACCCCGCTGGACGACCCCGCGCTGGACACCCTGCGCGAGGGCACCGAGCGGCTGCTGCGGGCCTACGAGCCGTACCCGGCGCTGGTGGTCGACGCGACCTACGGGGTGCTGGCCGCCAACCGGGGGGTCGCGCTGCTGACCGAGGGCCTGCCGGAGCACGTGCTGGCGCCGCCGCTGAACGCCATGCGGCTGACGCTGCACCCGGAGGGCCTGGCCCCGCGCATCCGCAATCTGGCCGAGTGGCGCGGGCATCTGCTGGCCCAGATGGAGCGGCAGATCGCCCTGCGCCGGTCGGCGGCGCTGCGGGCGCTGTACGAGGAGGTGGCCGCGTACCCGGTGCCCGCGGGCGCGGGGGCGGGGGACCCGCCGGCCGGGCCGGTGCCGTACTTCGCGCTGCCGATGCGGATCGAGCACGGGGGGCGGACGCTGTCGTTCATCTCGTCCATCGCCACCTTCAACACACCGATGGACGTCACGGTGGCCGAACTGGCCATCGAGACGCTGCTCCCGGCCGACCCGGCCACGGCGGAGTACCTGTCCGCGGCGATCTCCTGACGTCCGCCCCCTGTGGCGCCCGCGGGGGGCCATGACAGACTGCGGACAGGCCGGGGCACGTTGGGGAGGCGCGGCATGAGCGAGCGGCGGCCCGCGCCCACCGTGGGACAGGTGGTGCTGGGCAGACGGCTGCAGGAGCTGCGGGAGGCGGCGGGCCTCAGGCGCGAGGAGGCCGCCAAGGTCCTGCGGGTGGCACCGGCGACCGTGCGGCGCATGGAGACCGCCGAGGTCTCGCTGCGCATCCCCTACGTGCAGATCCTGCTCACCGCGTACGGCGTCGGCGAGCAGGAGGTCAAGGCGTTCGTGGCGCTGGCCGAGGAGGCCAACCTGCCGGGCTGGTGGCAGCGGTACCACGACGTGCTGCCGGACTGGTTCAGCCTGTACGTCAGCCTGGAGGGCGCCGCCCGGATGATGCGGTCCTACGAACCGCACTTCGTGCCGGGCCTGCTGCAGACCGAGGGGTACGCGCGGGCCGTGCTGGAGTCCGGCACCATCGGCAACGCCGGGAAGGAGGCGGTCGAGCGGCACGTGGCCCTGCGCATGGAGCGGCAGCGGCTGCTGGACCGCGCGGACGCGCCCCACCTGTGGGTGGTGATGGACGAGACGGTGCTGCGTCGGCCGGTCAGCAACGACGGCGGGGTGATGCGCGAGCAGATCGGCAGGCTGCTGGAGTTCACCGGCCGGGAGCGGGTGACGCTCCAGATCGCGGAGTTCGCGGACGGCCCGCACCCCGGCACGTACGCACCGTTCACGCTGTTCCGGTTCGCGGAGCCGGAGCTGCCGGACATGGTGTTCACCGAGTATCTGACGGGCGCGCTCTACCTGGACTCGCGCTCGGAGATCTCCGCGCACCTGGAGGTCCTGGACCACATGACCGCGCGGGCCGCCTCCACCCGGCGCACCGGGACGATCCTGCGCGAGTACCGCGACCGCTACTGACCGCGCCCGGCCGCCCCCGCTCACCCGCGCCGCCCGTACATCGGCACCGCCCGCGCCCCCTGACCGGTCGGCACACCCGCACCGGTCCGCGCACCCTGCCCGCACGGCGCCCCGCGCCCCCTCTCCCCGCGCCGCCCGCGCGCTCCCGCCCCGCGCCCTTCCGGCCCGGGCGCCCCCGAACCGGGTCCGCCGGGCGTCCCAACCCGTTCGGGCGCCGTGAGCAGGTGCGGCCCCGCGCGCGCCCCTAGGTTCGGACACGAGCGATCCAGGGAGCGCACGTGACGGACACGCGGACACCGCCCACCGAGCCGGGCGCGGCGCTGCTGCGCGCGGGACGGTTCCTCCGGCCCGGCACCGCCGCGCCCGACCTGCACAGCATCGGACTGGTCGGCGGACGCGAGGCGGACGCCTTCTACCGGGACCGGTGGAGCCACGACAAGGTCGTGACCTCCACCCACGGGGTCAACTGCACCGGCTCGTGCCGCTGGCAGGTGTACGTCAAGGACGGCATCATCACCTGGGAGACACAGGCCACGGACTACCCGTCGGTCGGCCCCGACAGCCCCGAGTACGAGCCCCGCGGCTGCCCCCGGGGCGCGGCCTTCTCCTGGTACACCTACTCGCCCACCCGGGTGCGCTACCCCTATGTGCGCGGGGTCCTGCTCCAGATGTACCGGGAGGCCCGGGAGCGGCTCGGGGACCCGGTGCTGGCCTGGGCGGACGTCCAGGGCGACCCGGAGCGGCGGCGGCGCTACCAACTGGCCCGCGGCAAGGGCGGCCTGGTGCGCGCCGACTGGGACGAGATGATCGAGCTGATCGCCGCGGCCCATGTGCACACCATCCGGACCCAGGGGCCGGACCGGATCGCGGGGTTCTCCCCGATCCCGGCGATGTCGATGGTGTCGCACGCGGCGGGCGCCCGCTTCCACTCGCTCATCGGCGCGCCGATGCTGTCGTTCTACGACTGGTACGCGGATCTGCCGGTGGCGTCGCCGCAGGTCTTCGGGGACCAGACGGACGTGCCGGAGTCGGGCGACTGGTGGGACGCCGCCTATCTCTTCATGTGGGGGACGAACGTCCCGGTGACCCGCACCCCGGACGCCCACTGGATGGCGGAGGCCCGCTACCGGGGGCAGAAGGTCGTGGTGGTCTCGCCGGACTACGCCGACAACACCAAGTTCGCCGACGAGTGGCTGCACCCGCACCCGGGGACGGACGCCGCGCTGGCGATCGCCATGGGGCACGTGGTGCTCAAGGAGTTCTTCGTCGACCGGGAGACGCCGTTCTTCTCGGACTACGTGCGGCGCTTCACCGACCTGCCGTTCCTGGTGACGCTGGTGGAGCGGGACGGGGCCCACGTCCCGTCGAAGTTCTTGCGCGCGGCGGACCTCGGGCAGGAGGGGGAGGACGCGAGCTGGAAGACGGTGGTGCTGGACGGGGCCTCGGGCCGCGCCGTCGTCCCCAACGGCTCCCTGGGCTTCCGCTGGAACGAGGCCGACCGGGGCCGGTGGAACCTGGACCTGGACGGGATCGAGCCCCGGCTGAGCCTGCACGGACACGAGGCGTCCGCCGGCGTCGAGGTGCTGCTGCCCCGCTTCGACACCGACGGGGGCCCGCACGGGCAGGGCAGCGGCGCCGTGGCCCGGCGCGGGGTGCCGGCGACCCGGCTGGGCGGTCCGGACGGGCCGCTGGTCACCACGGTGTTCGACCTGCTGCTCGCCCAGTACGGGGTGGCCCGGCCGGGGCTGCCGGGCGAGTGGCCGGGGTCGTACGAGGACGCGGCATCGCCCGGCACCCCCGCCTGGCAGGAGACGCACACCTCGGTCCCGGCGGCGGCCTGCGTGCGGATCGCCCGGGAGTTCGCGCGGACCGCCGAGCGGTCCCGGGGCCGCTGCATGATCCTCATGGGCGCGGGCACCAACCACTGGTTCCACTCCGAGACGATCTACCGCGCCTTCCTCGCCCTGCTCCAGCTCACCGGCTGCCAGGGCCGCAACGGCGGCGGCTGGGCGCACTACGTCGGCCAGGAGAAGTGCCGTCCGGTGACCGGCTGGGCGTCGCTGGCCGCCGCGTCGGACTGGGCGCGCCCGCCGCGGCAGATGATCGGCACGGCGTACTGGTTCCTCAACACCGACCAGTTCCGCTACGACCGGTTCGGCGCGGACGTGCTGGCCTCGCCGCTGGGCGAGGGGCTGTTCACCGGGATGACCGCCGCGGACTGCCTGGCGCTGTCGGCGCGCACCGGCTGGATGCCGTCCTACCCGACCTTCGACCGCAACCCGCTGGAACTGGGCGGGGCGTTCGGCGACCCGGTGGCGAACGCGGTGGCCGAACTGCGGGCGGGCACACTGCGGTTCGCCTGCGAGGACCCGGACGCGCCGGAGAACTGGCCGCGGATCGTGACCCTGTGGCGGGCCAATCTGCTGGGCTCGTCGGCCAAGGGCGCGGAGTACTTCACCAAGCACCTGCTGGGCACCCACTCCTCGCTGCGCGCCGAGGAGGCCGCGCCGGGCGAGCGGCCCCGGGACGTGGTCTGGCGGGAGGAGGCGCCGGAGGGCAAGCTCGACCTGCTGCTGTCGCTGGACTTCCGGCACACCTCCTCGACCCTGCTGTCGGACGTGGTGCTGCCCGCCGCCACCTGGTACGAGAAGCACGACCTCTCCAGCACGGACATGCACCCCTATGTGCACGCCTTCTCGCCCGCGGTGGACCCGCCGTG
The DNA here is from genome assembly GCF_055598485.1 of Streptomyces sp. NPDC107521. NCBI lineage: Bacteria > Bacillati > Actinomycetota > Actinomycetes > Kitasatosporales > Streptomycetaceae > Streptomyces > Streptomyces sp. NPDC107521. Next base: position 380,430 of record NZ_JBVKAT010000004.1, on the reverse strand, counting down.
GCAGGCGCGCACCGACTTCGACACCTTCAGGGCGCTGGCGGAGAAGCTGAGCGAACTGGCCGTCGTCCACCTCGGGGTGCGCAAGGACCTGGTGGCCACGCCGCTCCAGCACGACACCCCCGGCGAGACCGCCCAGCCCGGCGGGGTGGTGCGGGACTGGAAGCGCGGCGAGTGCGCGCCCGAGCCGGGCCGGACGATGCCGAACCTGACCGTGGTGGAGCGCGACTACACGGCGGTGGGGGCCAGGTACGCGGCGCTGGGGCCGCTGGTGGAGTCCAAGGGGCTGCCCGCGAAGGGGATCACCCTGCGGCCGGACGAGGAGGTGGAGCGGCTGCGGGAGATGAACGGCGCGGTGCGCGGCGGTCCGGCGGACGGGCGGCCGCTGCTGGACACGGCGGTGAAGGCGGCGAACACGATCCTGGCCCTGTCCGGGACGACCAACGGGCGCCTGGCGACCCAGGGGTTCCGCACCCTGGAGGAGCGGACCGGGCAGGAGATGGCGCACCTGGCCGCCGAGCACGAGGGCCGGCGGGTCACCTACGCCGACACCCAGGCCGCGCCGGTGCCGGTGATCACCTCGCCGGAGTGGTCGGGCATTGAGTCCGGCGGGCGCCGCTACACGGCCTTCACGCTCAACACCGAGCACCTCAAGCCCTGGCACACGCTCACCGGCCGCCAGCACCTCTTCCTGGACCACGACTGGATGCACGAACTGGGCGAGGCGCTGCCGGTGTACCGGCCACCGCTGGACATGAACCGGCTGTTCGGCGAGCCCCGGCTGGGCGCCGACGGGCAGCGGGAGGTGACCGTCCGCTACCTCACCCCGCACAACAAGTGGTCGATCCACTCCGAGTACCAGGACAACCTGTTCATGCTGTCGCTGTCCCGGGGCGGGCAGACGATCTGGATGGCACCGCAGGACGCGGACGCCATCGGCGTGGCCGACGACGACTGGATCGAGGCGGTGAACCGCAACGGCGTGGTGGTGGCGCGCGCGGTGGTCTCGCACCGGATGCCGCCGGGCACCGTCTACATGCACCACGCGCAGGAGCGGACGGTCAACGTGCCGCTGGCGGAGACGACCGGGATGCGCGGCGGGATCCACAACTCCCTCACCCGGCTGCTGCTCAAGCCGTCCCATCTCATCGGCGGCTACGCCCAGTTGTCCTGGGCTTTCAACTACCTGGGCCCGACGGGCAACCAGCGCGACGAGGTGACGGTCGTCCGCCGCCGCCGTCAGGAGGTCGAGTACTGATGCGCCCGATGGCCCAGATCGCGATGGTGATGAACCTCGACAAGTGCATCGGCTGCCACACCTGTTCGGTCACCTGCAAGCAGGCGTGGACCAACCGGCGGGGCGTGGAGTACGTCTGGTTCAACAACGTGGAGACCCGGCCCGGCCAGGGCTACCCGCGCCGCTACGAGGACCAGGAGAGATGGCGGGGCGGCTGGGAGCTGAACCGGCGGGGGGCGCTGAAGCTGAAGGCGGGCGGGCGGTTCCGCAAGCTCGCCGGGATCTTCTCCAACCCCCGGCTCCCGGAGATCAAGGACTACTACGAGCCGTGGACGTACGACTACCGGAATCTGACCGACGCCCCGCTCGGCGGCGACTACCCGGTGGCCCGCCCGGTGTCGCAGCTCGACGGCAAGCCGATGAAGATCGGCTGGTCCTCCAACTGGGACGACAACCTGGGCGGCGCCCCCGCCTACGGCGATCTGGACCCGATGGTGGAGCGGACCCGCCGGGAGGCCGAGGACAAGGTGCGGTTCGCCTTCGAGCAGACCTTCATGTTCTACCTGCCGAGGATCTGCGAGCACTGCCTCAACCCGTCGTGCGTGGCCTCCTGCCCGTCCGGGGCGATGTACAAGCGGTCGGAGGACGGGATCGTCCTGGTCGACCAGGACCGCTGCCGCGGCTGGCGGATGTGCGTGACCGGCTGCCCGTACAAGAAGGTGTACTTCAACCACAGCACCGGCAAGGCCGAGAAGTGCACCTTCTGCTACCCGCGGGTGGAGGCGGGGCTGCCGACGGTGTGCTCGGAGACCTGTGTGGGGCGGCTGCGCTACCTGGGCGTGCTGCTGTACGACGCGGACCGGGTGGTCCCGGCCGCCGAGACGCCGGACGAGAAGGACCTGTACGAGGCGCAGCTCGGCGTCTTCCTCGATCCGGAGGACCCCGAGGTGCGGCGGGCGGCGGAGGCGGCCGGCATCCCGCACGACTGGGTGGAGGCGGCCCGCCGCTCTCCCGTGCACGCGCTGGTCAGCCGGTACCGGGTGGCGCTGCCGCTGCATCCGGAGTACCGCACCATGCCGATGGTCTGGTACATCCCGCCGCTGTCGCCGGTGGTGGAGGCCCTCACCGAGACGGGCCACGACGGGGAGGACGCGGAGAACCTGTTCGGCGCCATCGACACCCTGCGCATCCCGCTGGAGTACCTGGCGGAGCTGTTCACCGCGGGCGACGTGGGCCCGGTGCGGGCCTCGCTGGAGAAGCTGGCCGCGATGCGCGCCCACATGCGGGCGGTCACCTTCGGCGAGGAGCCGGACCCGGCCACCGCGGCGGCCGTCGGCATGACGGCCGAGCAGATCCGGGACATGTACCGGCTGCTGGCCATCGCCAAGTACGAGGAGCGGTACGTGATCCCGACGGCCGCCGTGGGGGACGCCCAGCGGCTGGAGGAGTCGCTGCCGGGCTCGTGCAGCCTGGACACCGAGGGCGGGCCGGGGATGGGCGGTGACGGGCCGTTCGGCCGGGACTCGGGGCGCAGGCGGCTGCCGCTGGTGCCGGTGGAGAACTTCCACGTCCTGCGCCGCCGGCAGACCGCGGACGACGAGCGGGAGGTCTGAGATGCCCGGCGGAGCCCAGGTGCTGTACCAGGCGGCGGCCCTCTGCCTGACCTATCCCGACGACGCGTTCCGCACCCGGCTGCCGCTGCTGCGCGAAGCCGCCCCGCAGCTGCGGGAGTTCACCGACCACGCGGCGGCGACCCCGCAGCCCGCGCTCCAGGCGCACTACGTCGAGGTCTTCGACTTCAAGAACCGGCACAGCCTGTACCTGAGCTGGTGGACCGACGGCGACACCCGGCGGCGCGGCATGTCGCTGGTCCGCTTCAAGGAGCTGTACCGGGCCCACGGGCTGGAGCTGACCGGCGAGGAACTGCCCGACTTCCTGCCCGCGGTGCTGGAGTTCACCGCCCGCACCGGGAGCACGGAGCCGCTCGTCGAGCACCGTGACGCGCTGGACCAGCTCCGCTCCCGGCTGACCGCCTTCGGCACGCCCTACGCGCGCGTGCTGGACGCGGTCTGCGCCACCCTGCCGTCCGCGTCCTCCGGAGCCCGCCGATGACCGTGTTCCTCTGGGGCGTCCTGCCCTACGTCGCCTTCCTGTCCCTGGTCGCCGGGCTGGTCTGGCGGCATCGCTACGACCGGTTCGGCTGGACGACCCGCTCCTCGCAGGTGTACGAGTCCCGGCTGCTGAACATCGCCTCGCCGGTGTTCCACTACGGCATCCTGTTCGTGCTGGCGGGGCATCTGATCGGCCTGTTCGTCCCGGCGTCCTGGACCCGGGCGGTCGGTGTCGACGAGCACGCCTACCACCTGCTGTCGCTGTACGCCGGCACCCTGGCCGGGGCGCTGGCGGTGGCCGGGATCGTGCTGCTGGTCTACCGGCGCCGCACCCGGGCCCCGGTCTTCCGCGCCACCACGGGCAACGACAAGGTGATGTACCTCTTCCTGCTCGGCGCCATCGTCCTCGGCATGGTCGCCAAGCTCTCCGACACCGCGGGCAACGGCTACGACTACCGGGCCACCATCGCCCCCTGGGCGCGCAGCCTGTTCACCCTGCGGCCCCGGACGGGGCTGATGGAGGGGGTGCCCGTCCTCTACCACGTGCACGCGGTGGTGGGGATGGTGCTGATCGCCCTGGTGCCGTACACCCGGCTGGTGCACATGTTCAGCGCGCCGGTGCAGTACCTGACCCGGCCGTACGTGGTGTACCGGTCGCGCGACCCCGGGCAGTTGGGGCCGCGCCCGGAGCGCCGCGGCTGGGAGCGGGCGGGTTCCTGAGGGCCGCCCCGGCGGGGACGGCTCCCGCGCGGCCCCGTTCCGCGGGGCCGGGTGCGCGGGGCCGCTCCCGCGCGGGGACGTCAGCCGGCGAGCTTGGCCGCCAGGGTGATGGTGGTACCGGTGAGGGCCTGGCTGACCGGGCAGTTCTTCTTGGCGTCCTCGGCGGCGGCGACGAAGGTGTCGTTGTCGATGCCGGGGACGACGCCCTCGACGGTGAGGTGGATGCCGGTGATGCCCTCGCCGGGCTGGAAGCCGACGTCGGCGGAGGTGGTGATCCTGGTGGGCGGGGTGCCCGCGCCGGCCAGCCCGTGCGACAGGGCCATGGAGAAGCAGCTCGAATGCGCGGCGGCGATCAGCTCCTCGGGGCTGGTCTTCCCGTTCGCCTGCTCGGCGCGGGACGGCCACGACACCGGCTGCTCCCCGATGCCGGAGGAGTCGAAGGTGACGACACCGTCGCCGTCGAGGAGGTTCCCTGTCCAGACGGTGTGTGCGGAGCGCGTGGTTGCCACGATTCTTCCCTTTCGGATGGTCCCGTTGTCCCCTTGCGGGGTTCCACCCCCATCCGATCACATTCCCCCTGCCGGACGCCGCAGGACGGCCCTTTCCCCCGGGCCCTCCCGCCCCGCTCCCCCGGGAGCGCCGGGAGCGCCGGGGCCGCCGGTGCCCGGCACCGGTGCCGCGGTCCCGTCCGGGGTCCGGGCGCCCCGGGCCTCGCGCAGCCAGCGGCGCAGCACCCGGTGCACCCGCTCGGCGCCGACGAGGGCGGTCCCCTCCCCGCCCGGCGCGGACAGCACCAGCGGGGAGAGCAGGAAGGCCCGCGACTGGGCGCCGCCGAGCCCGCCGTGGGAGCCGATCTGCTCCTCGAAGGCGAGCACCTCGCCGTCGGCCGGGTCGTGGAAGGAGTTGACCATGATGTCGGCGGTGTGCGGGAAGCCGTGGGTGCGGCGCACCGCTTCGGCGGCGCCGGGTCCGAAGACCGCGAGGGGGCCCGGGTCCTCGTCGAGCCGGTCCACGGGTGTCTCCGCGCCGTGCGCGCCGAGCACCACGCCCCCGTGCCGCTCGCTGCGCACCAGCAGGAAGCCGATGCCGGGGTGGTTGGCGAGGGTGGGCAGCAGGGCGGGGTGGCGGGCGTCGATCTCCTCCCGGCTCATCCGGTGCGGCACGTCGGGGAAGGAGACCAGGCCGAGATTGCCGGAGGCCAGCACCACGGGCTCGGAGCGGCGCCCGGCGGGCCGGTAGCGCTCCTCGCCCTCCTCGACGGGCCGGTGCAGGGCGGCCCGTACGGCGGTGCGGGCCTCGGCGCCGCTGCGGGTGCGCCGGGCGCGGCGCGGCACGGGCAGCCCGCACCCGGCCCGCACCAGGTCGCCGAGGGTGAGCCCGTAGCGGGTGCGGAACGTCTCGCCGGGGCTCTGCCCGTGGTCGGAGAGGACGACGAGGCGGTACTCGCGGGGAGTGTGCTCGGCGACCTTCTCGATCAGCGCGAGGCAGCGGTCGAGGCGGCGCAGCACCCGGGCGGCGTCCCGGCCGTGCGGCCCGGAGTGGTGCGCCACCTCGTCGTACGCAACCAGGTCGGCGTAGACGGCGGTGCGGCCGGCGAGCATGTCGCCCATCACGGCGGCGACGACCACGTCCCGTTCGACGACCGTGGCGAAGGCGCGGACGAGGGGGTAGAGGCCGCCCCGGGAGACGCGGGGGCGGTCCTTGCGCAGCCGGGCGCGGGTGGACTGGCCGATCTCCCGGCAGACCTCGGCGGCGAAGGACATGGCGGTGCGCACGGCGTTGGCGGGGTCGGAGAAGTAGGCGAAGTAGCCCGCCCGGGAGCGGGTGCCGGGGCCCCGGCGGCGGGCGGCGATGGACAGCACGAGCGCCTGCTCCCCGGCGCCGCCGCTGAACAGGTTGCCGCGGCTGGCCCCGTCCTCGGCGAGCAGCCCGCCGTCGCCGGTGCGCTCGACGGCCCGGTGCTGGAGCGCGGCGGCGCTGGCGGGGCGGTTGCAGACGACGACCTCGCCGCTGTCCTTCTCGTACCAGCGGAAGGCCGGGACGTCGTGGTTGCTGCCGTGCAGGATGCCGAGCTGGCTGGCGCCGGTCTGGCTGGACCAGTCGGTGCGCCAGAGGTCGAGGCGGTGGGTGGCGGGGGTGCCGTCGCGGCCGAGCCAGCGGGCGACGGTGGGCAGGGTGCCGTCGGCGACGGCGTCCCGGAGCACGTCGTGGCCGACGCCGTCGAGCTGGAGGAAGACGGTGCCGGGGGCGGAGGGGCAGGGCGGGCCGCCCCTGCGTCGGCGGTGGGCCAGCCGGGAGAGCCGGCGGCGGTAGGCGTCGTCGTCGCGCACGGCCAGGGCGCCGCCGGTGGCGGAGGCGACGGCGGACATCACGGCGGCCACCACGACCGCCGTCTCCGGGGCGACGCCGCCGCGGGTGGTGGGGTTCAGGTCGAGGGCGAGGAAGAGCAGCCCGCCGTTGAGGAAGAAGACCAGCAGGCCGAGGACGAGGGCGGGCACCAGGAGCAGCAGGCGCACCAGGAGCGGCCACACCAGGGCGGACAGGAGGCCGAAGGCCCCGGCGCCGAGGGCGGCGGTCACGGCGATGTCGGTGGGGCTGTCGCCGTCGGGCGACTGGAGGCGGAAGTCGGGCAGGATCCCGGCGAGCGCCAGCATGGTGACGGTGGAGACCGCCCACACCGTGACGCTCCGGCCGATCTGCCCGGCGACGCGTCGCCAACGCCCTGCACCCACGGTCCCGCACACCTCACGTCGTCCCGGCCCGCGGTCGGTACGGGCTGCCCTCACCCTGCCACAACGGCCGGGGGGCGGCGTTTGTCCCCCCTGGTCCCGTTCCCTCCCGTGAGGGCGCGGCCGGTCAGCGGCCGTCGTACCCGGCCGTCGGCATCGACAGCCTGCGGTGCACGCGCGCCTTCATCTCGGCGTCGTAGGAGGGTTCCGCGTCGTTGACGGTCTCGACGCGCACACCGCGCCGCAGGCACTCGTCGGTGAACTCCTCGACGGAGGCCAGGGCGCTCTCCAGCACCCTGCGGCTGGGGGCCACGAACAGGTCGCGGCCGGGGAGGACGCCGTCCCAGAGGGCGTCGTGGTCCGGGCGCAGCGCCCGGACCAGTAACTCCCGGGCGACGACGTAGCCCCGCTCGGCGGCCCAGCGGGCGCACATGGCGTACTGGCTGCGGGAATCGACGAGGAACGGATCGTCGTCCAACTGCTCCAACGGCGTCAGACTCGCGATGGACGTCACCCGCACCGGCCCCATGAATGCCCTCACCTCCAGTTTCGTCGCAGACCCTACTCCTGGACGTAGGCTGCGGGGAGTCGCGCGAAGGAGGCGGAAGGGTGCCGGTGGAGGTCACCTGGTGGGGACACGCCACCTGTACGGTGGAGGATTCGAACACTCGTGTGATCACGGACCCGCTGTTCGCCCGCAGGCTCGGGCACCTGCGCCGCCGCCGGGGTGACGTACCCCCGGCGTACGCCTGCCGCGCGGAGGTGGCGCTGATCTCGCATCTCCACGCCGATCATCTGCATGTGCCGTCGCTGGAGCGCCTCGCCCCGGGCACGCGCCTCCTGGTGCCCCGGGGCGCGCCCCGGTCGGTGCCGGGCGTGCGCCGGCTCGCGCACCTGGAGCTGACGGAGGTGGCCCCCGGTGACGAGGTGGCCCTCGGTGACCTGCGCGTTCAGGTGGTCCCGGCGCGGCACGACGGGCGGCGGCTGCCCTTCGGACCGCACCGCTCCCCCGCGCTCGGCTATGTCGTCGAGGGCGAGGCGCGGACGTACTTCGCCGGGGACACCGGGCTGTTCGAGGGGATGGCCGGGGAGGTGGGCCGGGTCGACGTGGCGCTGCTGCCGGTGGGCGGCTGGGGGCCGTACCTCGGCGCCGGGCACCTGGACGCCGGGCGGGCGGCCGAGGCCCTGGCCCGGCTGGCGCCCGCGACGGCGGTGCCGGTGCACTACGGCACGTACTGGCCCGTGGGGATGGACGCCGTGCGCCCCCATGAATTCCATGCGCCGGGTGACGAGTTCGCGCGCCTGGCCGCGCTGCGTGCGCCGGACGTGGCGGTGCACCGGCTGGAGCACGGCGGGAGCGTACGGGTGGAGGCCGCCCGGTGACCTGGCTGGGCTCCGTCGCGAACGCGGTCGTGCCGGCCGAGCCGACGCAGCAGGCGCTCGGCTATCCGTCGCTGTTCCTGCTGGTGCTGATCGGGGCGCTGGTCCCGGTGGTGCCGACCGGCGCGCTGGTGAGTTCGGCGGCCGTGGTCGCCCTGCACCAGACACTGCCGTACTCCATGGTGATGGTGTTCGCTACGGCGGCGCTGGCCGCCTTCCTCGGGGACATGGGGCTGTACTGGCTGGGGCGGCGCGGCGTCGGTTCGCGGAACGGGTCGCGCTGGCTGGAGGCGATCCGCGCCCGGGCGCCGGAGGAGCGGCTGGCCCAGGCGCAGGAACGGCTGGCCGCGCACGGGGTCGCGGTGCTGGTGCTGTCCCGGCTGGTGCCCGCGGGGCGGATTCCGGTGATGCTGGCCTGTCTGCTGGCGAAGTGGCCGCCGCGCCGGTTCGCCCGGGGCAACCTGCCGGCCTGCCTGGCCTGGGCGGCGACGTACCAGTTGATCGGCGTGCTCGGCGGCTCCCTGTTCCGCAAGCCCTGGGAGGGCGTGGCCGCCGCCGTCGCCCTCACCCTGGTGGTCGGCGCGGCGCCGGGGGTGTGGCGGCGGGTCCGGGGACCGGCGAAGGCGTAGCGGGGCGGGCCGGTACGGAGTCGGGGGGCGGGGTGCGGAGTCCGGGGCGGGGTGCGGACCGGGGCCGCGGGGCGACCGCGGGCCCGAAGGACGCGGCCCGGTCGCGGGACCACGGCGCGGGGCCCGGACGTCCGTCGCGGGGGCGGAGGTCACTCCAGGACCCGGGAGGCACCGACGGGCAGGTCCCACAGGGCGTCGCGGTGCAGACCGGCGCGGTGCCAGGCGGCGCGGACCCGGGTGAGGGGCTCCAGCACCGGTTCCGCCGAGAGGACGAAGGTTCCCCAGTGCATCGGGGCCATGCGGCGGGCGCCGAGGTCCTGGGCGGCCCGGACCGCCTCCTCCGGGTCGCAGTGCACGTCGCGCAGCCACCAGCGCGGATCGTAGGCGCCGATGGGGAGCAGGGCGAGGTCGATGCCCGGGTAGCGGCGGCCGATGCGTCCGAACCAGTGGCCGTATCCGGTGTCGCCCGCGAAGTAGACCCGGCGGCCCTCGGGATCGGTGAGGACCCAGCCGCCCCACAGGCTGCGGCAGGTGTCGGTGAGGGTGCGCTTGGACCAGTGGTGGGCCGGTACGAAGTCGAAGCGGACGCCGCGCAGTTCGGCCCCCTCCCACCAGTCCAGCTCGGTGACCCGGGTGAAGCGGCGGCGGTGGAACCAGCCCGCGAGTCCGGCCGGCGCGAACACCGGGGTGTCGCGCGGCAGCCGACGCAGGGTGGGGGCGTCCAGGTGGTCGTAGTGGTTGTGGCTGATGACGACGGCGTCGACGCGCGGCAGCGCGCTCCAGGCGACGCCGACGGGGGTGACACGGGCCGGGGTGCCGAGGATGCGGCGCGACCAGACCGGGTCGGTGAGCACGGTGAGGCCGCCCAGGGACACCACCCAACTGGCGTGCCCCGCCCAGGAGACGGCGACGGCGCGGGTGCCCACGCGGGGCAGCGGGCCGGGCGCGAACGGCAGCCGGGGGATGTCGGCGAGTCCCTCCGGGCCGGGTCTGACGGCGCCCTCGCGGGCGAATCTGGCGATGGCCCGCAGACCGGGCAGCGGGGCGGTCAGCCGGTCGTGGAAGGCGCGCGGCCACACCCGCCGCTCGGCCAGCGGGCGGGGCTCCGCGAGCGGCGGGAAGGAGGTGCCCGGGGCCGCCGGGGGCACGGCGGCCACCGGGGCGGCCGGGGGGCGGGAGCGCTGGGTGCCCGTCGTCGTCCGGGGCTGCTGTGTCATCGGGGCTCCCATCGCTGAGCGTCACGGAGTTCGTCGAAGACCGACCGCAGGACGGCCAACGCGCCGCGCACACCCGGTGGTTCCACCGGGCCGGGGGCCGGGGCGCGGTCCTCGGCGGGAGACGGGCGCGGGTGCGGATGCGGGCCAGGGGGTGTGGGGAGTGCGGGGGTCTCCCGTCCCCCGGCCGGGGGCTCGGCCGCGTCAGGTCCGGCGGCCGGAACGGTGCCCGGGGGCGCGGGAGCGTCCCTTCCGGCGGCGGATCCGGGGCCCGGGGCGAGCAGGCGTTCCGCGCGGCGCTCGGCCTCCGGTCCCTCGCCGAGCAGGGGCCCGGTGGACAGCCGCACGCGCAGGGCGGGCAGTTCGTCGCCGAAGCGGTGGCCGCCGGGGGCGGGCATGCCGAGCCGGGCGGTGAGGAAGTCCTCCAGTTCCTGGGCGTCCGTCACGCCGCGCCGCGCGAGCGCGCCCCGCAGCGGACCCAGGTCGGCGTACAGATGGCGGCCCGCCTGCGGGGGCCGGGCGGTGGCGCCCGAGGAGACGACGGCCGCGTGCGCGGCGGCGGCCAGCCGCGCGTGCAGCCGGACGGCGGCCACCCGGCGGGCGGTGACCGGCTCGGGCTCGGCCAGGGCGTACGCGGCGGCCGCCGCGACCGGGGCGGCGACCCGGGCACCGAGGGCGGTGAGCGCGTCCAGCACCCGCGCGCGCAGACGGTCGCCCCCGGCGGTGCCGGGGAAGCGGGCGACGGCGGCGGGCCAGGCGGGCGGCAGCAGCGCACCGGCCAGGTCGGTGACGACGGCGACCCGGTCGGGCAGCATCTCGGCGGGGCTGAGCAGGACGGGGGCGCGCGGGTCGTGCAGGGTGTCGCGCCAGGTCTCGTCGCTGACCAGGAGCAGCCCCTCCCCGGCGGCGGCCAGGACCGTCCCGTGCACCAGCTCGGGCGGGGCGACGGTGCCGGTGGGGTCGTCGGCGACGGACAGCACGAGCACCCGGGGGTCGCCGCCCTCGGCGCGGACCCGGCGCACGGTCTCCAGGAGGGCGTAGGGGTCGGGTACGCCGCCGCCCTCGGCCGGGGTGGGGACGTGGAAGACGGCCCGGCCCAGGAGCCGCGCGTACGGCGCCCACCAGGCGGCGCAGGGCCGGGGCACCAGGACGTCGCCGTCGACGGCGGCGGTCAGGGCGAGGAGCAGCGCGTGGGCCCCGGGCCCGGCGACGGCCCGGCCGGGGCCGGTGGGCAGCCCGCGCCGCTCCCAGTACCCCCGGGCCGCGTCGAGCAGCGCCCCGCCGCCCCCGACCGGCTCCTCCCGCGCCCGCCCCGCGGCGGCGGCGACCACCCCGGCCAGTTCGGGCAGCACGGGCAGCCCGTCCCCGGGCAGCGACGGCCCGAACCGCACGGGACCGTGCCCGGACGGGGGGACGCGCCGGGGCCCGGGGCCGGCCGGGAACGGGGGTCCGCCCGGGGGGCGGGGCGGTCCGGGAACGGGGCCTCCACCGGACCCGGCCTCCCGGTCGGGTCCGGAGCCCTGCCCGGGTTCGCGGCGGCTCCGGCCGGGGCGGGGATCCTCGCCGGAGGCACGGTTCCAGCCGGGGAGGGGCTCCCTGCCGGGGAGGGGCTCCTGGTGGGGACCGGGGCGTTCACCGGGGGCATGGTTCCTGCCCCGGACGGGGCCGGCACCGGGGGTCCGGTTCCAGCCGGGGAGGGGGTCCGCACCGGGAGCACGGCCCAGGCCGGGACCGGGGTCTTCACCGCCATGGACCTGGCCGACTCCCTGGCCCCGGGCAGCGTCGGGGCCGAGGGCCGGGGCGGAGCCGCACGCGGAGTCCGGGGCGGGGCCAGGCGCGGGTGCCGCCTCGGACACGGGGTCCCAGCCCGGGCCGGGACCGGGCGCCGAGCCGGACGCGGTGACCAACCCCGAGCCGGAGGCAGAGGTCAGGGCGCACGAGGAGACCGGGGCCGGGGTGGGGCCAGGCGCGGGGGCCGCCCCGGACACGGGGGCCCAGCCCGGGCCGGGACCGGGCGCCGAGCCGGACGCGGTGACCAAGCCCGAGCCGGAGGCAGAGGTCAGGGCGCACGAGGAGACCGGGGCCGGGGTGGGGCCAGGCGCAGGAGCCGCCCCAAACACGGGGGCCCAGCCCGGGCCGGGACCGGGCGCCGAGCCGGACGCGAAGGCCGAGCCGGGACCGGGGGCAAGGAGCGGGGCGCACACAGAGGCCGGGGCAGGGGCAGAGCCAGGCGCCGGGGCCGACCCGGGCGCGGGAGCCCAGCCTGGGCCGGGCGCCGGCCCGGGCGCAGATGCCGAGCCGGGCACACAGGCAGGGGGCGGGGCGCACACGGAGACCGGGGCCGCAGCGGAGCCAGGCGCAGGAGCCGCCCCGGATGCGGGGGCCAAGCCGGAGTCGGGGGTCAAGCCAGGACCGGGGGCAGGGGGCGGGGCGCACGTGAAGACCGGGGCCGCAGCGGGGCCAGACGCAGGGGCCCACCCGGGCGCGAAGGCCGAGCCAGGCACGCAGGCAGGCGGCGGGGCACACACGGAGGCCGGGGCAGAGCCGGGCGCCGGGGCAGACCTGGATACGAAGGCCGAACTCGGACCGAGGCCAGGGGCCGTCCCGGGCGTGGAAGCCAAGCCGGGGCCGGAGGCCGGGCCGGGGCCGGAAGCCAAGCCGGGGCTGGGGGCCGGGCCGGGGCCGGAGACCCATCCGGGGCCGGAGGCCGAGCCGGGGCCGGAGGCCAAGCCAGGGCCGGAGGCCCATCCGGGCGCGGGGGCCGAGCCGGGACCAGGGGCCGGGGGCCGGGCCGTGGCTGGGGCGGGTGCGTGGGTGGGGTGTGTGGGCCGCATGGCTTCCTCGCCTCCGCGCAGTCCGTCGCGCCGTCTCCGCCGTGATCCGTGGCCGCCCGGCGGTGGCCCGCCTCCTCGGTCGTGCTCCAAGTACCCACCGGGCCGCCCGGTCATGGCCGCGCCCCGCGAGGAGGTGTCAGCGCCGTACTCCGCTCCCCCGCCGCAGCAGCCGGTGCGCCGCCGCGCCGAACGCCCCGGCGATCAGGGCGCCGCCCGCGGCCAGCGCGGGCACGGAGTCGGTGAAGGCGCCGCCGGAGCCCGCCCGCACGCCGTACTCCGGGGTCCCGGCGCCGCCGCAGGTCCCGTCGGGCGCCACCGGCTCCGGGCACGGGGGCCGGGTCGTGCACGACGTGCCGCGGCCCGCGCCCTCGCCGCGCGGGGCGGGGGATCCGGGGCAGGGCGACTGGCCCGGCCACGCGGACGGGTCGGGCCGTGCGGACGGGGCGGGCCCGCCGGGCCGGGACGGCTTCGCGGGAGCGCTCCCCGCACAGGGCACTCCCGGGGCGGCCGGTTCGGGGCAGGGCGGCCCGGCGGCGCCGTCCGGGGAGACGGTCATGTCGGCGCTCCAGGGGTCGCCCTCGCTCCCGGCCTCGCCCGGGCAGGTGCCGTCGACGGTCCAGGGGTACTCCGGCCCGGCCGCGTCCGGGGTGTCCGGGAAGCTGTCGGCGGGGGCCACCCGCGCGGTGCCCCGGTAGGCGGGGCCGCCCTCGGCGTCGGCGACCCGGCGCAGTACGACCGTGCCCTCGTCGAAGGCGGCCGACGTGGCGTCGAGGGTGGCGGGGGCGGGCCCGCCGGTCTGCCCGCACGAGACCGCGACGGTGACCGTTCCGCCGGGTCCGACGGCGGCCGGGTCGACCTCCGCCGCGGACCGCCCGAGGCCCAGGGGACCGGGCTCCTCCGCACCGGGCCCGAGGTCGGGCACGAATCCGGCGCCGTCCGGCACGGTCTCCGGCACCGTGTCGGGCCCGATGCCGGACGCGGTCTCCCCCGCGTCGGGGGGCCGCGGCGGCGTGCCGGATTCCGCGGTGGCGGTTCCCGCGCACATCCCGAGGGCGGCACCGGTCAGGAGGGCGGCGGACAGGGCGCGGGCGGTGCGGCGCATGGAGCGGGCTCCTTCGGGCGGCGGCGGGGCACGGCACTCGCGCACCCCCGCCCATCACAGCCGCCCCGCCCCCGCCCCGCGCGCCGCCGTGCGCCGTTGGCGGGACACCGGCGCCCGAGCGGGTGACGGCGGGGTGCCCCCGGGTTCCCCGACCGGGGCCACGCCCCGTACCGCGGCGTCGGCGCCCGGGCCCGGGGCAGACCCGTCCGGGGCGCGGCTCCGCACGGCCCCGCCGGTCCTGCCCGAGGGGGGCCCGGCGCCTGCCCCCGCGCGGGACGTCACGGAGCCCGGGCGGCTCCCGGCCGGGGCCCGGCGCTCACGGTGTCGCGTCGCTCAGCGCCTGTTCCCGCACGCGCGCGCAGCAGCGCGTGATCAGCCGGGACACGTGCATCTGGGACAGGCCCAGGCGCGCGGCGATGCGGCTCTGCGTCATGTCGTCGAAGAACCGCATGTAGAGGATGGCCCGTTCGCGCTCCGGCAGCGCCGCGAGACCGTCCTTGACGGCCTGGCGGTCGACGACCGTGTCGAGCGCCGGATCGGGGGCGCCGAGGGCGTCGCCCAGCGAGTAGCCGTCCTCGCTGCCGGGCAGTTCGGCGTCGAGGGACAGGGCGGTGAAGGACTCCAGCGCCTCCAGGCCCTCCCGCACGTCGTCCTCGCTCAGGCCCGTCCGCTCGGCCAGGTCCGCGACCGACGGGTGGTGGCCGGAGGCCGTCGGGGCGAGTTCCCGGCCGGCCGTGCGGACGCGGTTGCGCAGTTCCTGCACCCGGCGCGGCACGTGCAGCGTCCACATGTGGTCGCGGAAGTGCCGCTTGATCTCGCCGGTGATGGTCGGTACGGCGTAGCTCTCGAAGGCGCTGCCCAGACCGGGGTCGTACCGGTCGACGGCCTTGACCAGGCCGAGGGCGGCGACCTGGCGCAGGTCCTCGTGGCTCTCGCCGCGGCTGCGGAAGCGTCCGGCGATGCGTTCGGCCATCGGCAGCCACGCCTCGACGATCCCGTCGCGGACGGCGGCGCGCTCGGGTCCGTCGGGCAGGGCGGTGAGGCGGTGGAAGGCGTCGGCGGTGTCGGGGGCGTCGTCGTGCGGGTGCTTGGCACCGGCGTGGATCGGCATGCGCGTCGCAACTCCCTCGGAGTGCGGGGCCCGTCGTCGCTCCGGGGGTGCTCCGGCGACGGGGCCGGGGCGGAACGGCGCTCCGGCCGGACGGCCTCGGGCCGCGCGCGGCGGGTGCCGGTGGTACGACGACACGGCCCGTGGGGGCGGGCGGTCACCGTGGGAGAAGGTCCGGGTGCCCGGACGGACGCCTCGTGGAGGGACACCTCTCCCACGGGCGTGCCTGCTGTCCGAAGCACTGGACGTGCCCCTGCCCCATGGGCCGGAGTCCAAACCCCCGCTTCCGGACGGGCGGCGGAATCCGTCCGCCGGGCCGCCCGGTGCGGGCTCCCGGATGTGACCCCGCCCGGCGGGGTGCGAAGGGGGCGGGGAAGGCCGGGGACGGCCCGTGGCCTCCCACCGGGGCGACGCGCAGGACGGCACGGGGGCACGGGCACACGCGGGACGCCCCGGGCGCGCGGAACCGGGGCGGCCTGCGACGCCGGGGAGACCCTTCCCGTTCCGGGGCGGGGGACGGTCTCCCCGTGGGGCGGGCCGGGGAACACCGTCCCCGTGGCCGTCCCGGCGCGACACCGCCCCGGCCGTCCCTCCCCCGGCGCACACCCCTGCGACGTCCGCACCCCGTCTCCCGCGCGACATCGCCCGCGCGGTCACCCCGCGCAGCCTCCCGGACACCCCGCGCACCCCCCCCGTACCTGCGGGAACGCCCGTTCCGCCGGTCACCGAAGCCCTCGGCGGAGAACCCGTGTCGGGGTGCTCCGTTCGGGTACGCGGTCCGCACCCCCGAAGGATGTGAGGGAGACATGCAGCGAGGCAGCGACCGGCTGAGCGCCCACCGCGACGACGAGATGAAGCACGAACTGCAGGGCATGCTGCGCTCCGGGCACCCCACCCGTACCGAGGAGTGGAACGACCCGGAGCCGACGGCCGAGGACGACCCGGAGGTCATGTACGGCCCGGTGACACCCGACCGCGGGCCCACCCGTCTGGAGGCCCTGCGGCTGGAGCTGGCCCGGACCCTGACCCGGGGTTCCTTCCCGGCGGGCCCCGGGGAACTGGGCCGGGCCCTGCGTCTCGGCCACGCCCCCGACACCCTCGTCGAGGGCATGGAGCGGCTGCCGCGCAAGGCGCGCTACGGCAACGTCCAGGAACTGGCCGTCGCCCTGACCGAGACCGGCGGTGCCGGGCGCCCCTGAACGGCCCCGGCACCCGACGGCGTACGAACGACACGGGTGGGCGCCCGGCCAGAACGGCCCGGCGCCCACCGGAACAGGAGCCGAACCCCATGCGCATCGCATTCCTGACCGCACCCGAGGGCGTGGAGCGGGTCGAGCTGACGGAGCCGTGGCGGGCGGCGGAGGAGGCGGGCCACGACCCGGTGCTCGTCTCCACGCGGTCCGGCGAGATCCAGGCGTTCGACCACCTCGACAAGGCCGGCGCCTTCCCCGTGGACGAGGTGGTCGGCGAGACCTCGGCGGAGGCGTTCGGCGGCCTGGTGCTGCCGGGTGGCGTGGCCAACCCCGACTTCCTGCGCACCGACGGGAGGGCCGTGGCGTTCGTGCGGGACTTCTTCGCGCGCGGCCTGCCGGTGGCCGCGATCTGCCACGCGCCGTGGACGCTGATCGAGGCGGACGTGGTCCGCGACCGGGTGCTGACCTCCTGGCCGAGCCTGCGGACCGACCTGCGCAACGCCGGGGCCACCTGGGTCGACGAGCGGGTCCGGGTCTGCGACCGCGGTGACAGCGTCCTCGTCACCAGCCGCCGGCCGGACGACCTGGAGGCGTTCTGCGCGGCCTTCCTCGCGGAGTTCGCCGGGGCCGGGGCATCGGCCTCGGTCTGAGCAGCGCCCGGCCCCGGGGACACGGGAGTCCCCGGGGCCGGGCGGCCCGCTCCCGAACGCGGTCATCGGCCATGTGGCCGTCGGCCGCCGATGGCCACGTACCGCACCGACCTACGGCGCCGCCGCTCGGCGCGGTACGTCGGCAAGCTCGCGGCATCATGAAACCGCCGCCCGCACGGACCCGACACCCGGGACGGGGAGCCCCAACTGTTCAACTGCGGTGCACCGGCCCCCACGGGGACGCACCGGTCCGGCCCGCGTAACCCGGGGTTCCTCGAAGGGCCCCGACACCAGCGGCCGGCGAGGGCCCGCGAGGGCGCCTTCCGCGCGGACGCCCGCCGAGGGCACGGCCCTCCGGGACCGGCGGGCCCTGCGGAGGGAACCGGCGGGCGGGACCGGCCGGCCCGGCGGGACGGGAGCGCTCAGGCCCCCGGGGCCGGTGCCGCCGCCTCGCCGCTGATCCGGCCGCGGGCGCCCTCACGGGTCCGTCCGGCGACGACGGAGCGCCGGGGGTTGCGGCGCAGCCACTCGCCCTCCAGCCGCGCCATCCGGTCGTTGTGGGCGCGCAGGGCGCCGTTCGACCCGTAGAGCAGCGTGTCGTGGCGCGTGCGGTGGATGGTCTCCAGCTCCTTCATGAGCTGCTGGTCGTCCAGCCGCGCCGGATCCACTCCGGACGGGGCGCCGTCCCGCGTGTCGTGTTCGTTCATGCGGTCCGGGTACCCGCCCCCGGGCAAGACCACCCCCGAGCGCCCTCCGGGAGGGAGCCAGACATGGACCTCGCCTTTCTGCATCCGCTCTACGCGGACCCGGGCCCCTGGGCCTCCGTGTACGTCGATCTCTCCCGCCACACGGAGGACACGGCGCACGAACGCGAGCTGACCGCCGAGGCGATCGCCCGGGAGCTGGCGGACCAGGGCGCGGACGACGCGACCTGCCGGGCCGTGCGGGACGCGGTGAACGAGCTGCGGCACGCCTCCGACCCCCATGGACGGGCGCTGTTCGCACGGGCCGGGCGGGTGGTCCTCGACCCGCCGCTGGCGCGCGCCCCGTACGGCGGGACCACGGCGGACTGGGCGCCGCTGCCGCACGTGGCGCCGCTGCTGGACCTGGCGGGCGAGGACCCGTTGTCGGTGGTGGCGTACATCGACCGCAAGGGCGCCGACTTCGAGCTGCGCACCGCGCTGGGCAGCCGGGACGCGGGCTCGGTGACCGGCAGGCAGTGGCCGCTGCACCGCACCGGCTCGGCCGACTGGTCGGAGCGCCACTTCCAGCTCCGGGTGGAGAACACCTGGGAGCACAACGCGGCGGAGGTCGCGGACGCGCTCGCGGTGTGCCAGGACGAGACCGGCGCCGACCTGCTGATCCTGGTCGGCGACGACCGGGAGCGGCGCGCGGTGCGCGAGCGGCTGCCCAAGCGGCTCCGGGACCGGGTGGCCGAGGCCGGGCACGGCGCGGGCAGCCGGCTGCTGGACGGGGAGGTGGAGCGGCTGCGCGACGACCATGTGCGGGAGAGGGCGCGGGAGGACCTGGAGCGGTTCCTGGCCGCCAGGACACCGGACGACGAGGGCCGGGCAGGGGCGGCGGAGGGCGTTCCGGCGCTGGTGGAGGCGGCCCGGGAGCACCGCATCGACGAGCTGCTGGTCATCCCGGACGGGCCGGACACCCACCGCGAGGTGTGGATCGGCGAGGACGCCGACCAGCTCGCCGTGCGCCGCACGGAGCTGAGCACGCTCGGCGAGCAGAACTCCTGGGCGGCCCGCGCGGACGACGCGCTGCTGCGCTCGGTGGTGATGACCGGCGCCCCGGCGGTCTCGATGACCCCGGCGCTGCGCGGGGGCCCGGCGGACCGCGCGCCCGTGGGCGGCCTGGGCGCGCTGCTGCGCTGGCGGTGACGCCGCCGCCCCGGGCCGGGGCGGCGGCGGACTCGGCCGGGGCGCGGCGCGCCTGCCCCGGCGCCGTACCCGGCGGGACGGGGTGCGCGGTCGGAGGTCGCCCGGCGGGCGGGCGGCTGGCGGCGGGCGGCGGGCGGCGGGCGGGAGGAACGAAGGGGGCGTGGCGCGCTAGCGGGCGCGCTCCACCCGGCGTTCGTCCCAGACGGGCTCCGTCGTCTCGCGGACCCGGCCGTCGCTGCCGAAGACGAGGTAGCGGTCGAAGGAACGGGCGAACCAGCGGTCGTGGGTGACGGCGAGGACCGTGCCCTCGAAGCCCTCCAGCCCTTCCTGGAGTGCCTCGGCCGATTCCAGGTCGAGGTTGTCGGTCGGCTCGTCGAGCAGCAGGGCGGTGACGCCCTCCAGCTCCAGCAGCAGGATCTGGAAACGGGCCTGCTGGCCGCCGGAGAGCCGGTCGAAGGACTGCTCGGCCTGCTGGGTCAGCTCGTAGCGGCGCAGCCGGGACATGGCGGCGCCCCGGTCCTGGGAGTGCTCGGTCCACAGGATGTCGAGCAGGGTGCGGCCCAGCAGCTCGGGGTGGGCGTGGGTCTGGGCGAAGTGGCCGGGCACGACGCGGGCGCCCAGCTTCCAGCCCCCGGTGTGAGCCACGGTGTCCCCGGCGAGCAGCCGCAGGAAGTGCGACTTGCCGGAGCCGTTGGAGCCGAGGACGGCGACCCGCTCGCCGTAGAAGACCTCCAGGTCGAAGGGTTTCATCAGACCGGTGAGTTCGAGGCCCTCGCAGGTGACGGCGCGGACGCCGGTGCGCCCGCCCTTCAGGCGCATCCGGATGTCCTGCTCGCGCGGCGGCTCGGGCGGCGGCCCGGCCTCCTCGAACTTGCGCAGCCTGGTCTGCGCCGCCGCGTAGCGGGAGGCCATCTCATGGCTGACCGCGGCGGCCTGCCGGAGCGTCAGCACCAGCTTCCTGAGCTGGGCGTGCTTCTCGTCCCAGCGGCGGCGCAGCTCCTCGAAGCGGGCGAAGCGCTCGCGGCGGGCCTCGTGGAAGGTGGCGAAGCCCGCGCCGTGCACCCAGGCGTCGGCACCGGCGGGACCGGGCTCGACGGAGACGATCCGCTGGGCGGCGCGGGCCAGGAGCTCCCGGTCGTGGGAGACGAACAGGACGGTCTTGCGGGTCTCCGCGAGCCGCTCCTCCAGCCAGCGCTTGCCGGGCACGTCGAGGTAGTTGTCGGGCTCGTCGAGCAGCAGCACCTCGTCGGTGCCGCGCAGCAGGGCCTCCAGGACGAGGCGCTTCTGCTCACCGCCGGACAGGGTGCGCACCTGCCGCCACTGGGCCTTCTCGTAGGAGACGCCGAGCGCGGCGGTGGTGCAGATGTCCCAGAGGGTCTCGGCCTCGTAGCCGCGCGCCTCGGCCCAGTCGGCGAGCGCCTGGGCGTAGGCGAGCTGGGCGGCCTCGTCGTCGACGGTCATGATGGCGTGCTCGGCGGTGTCGACGGCGCGGGCGGCCTCGCGGATGCGCGGCGGCGCGACGGAGACCAGCAGGTCGCGCACGGTCGTCTCGTCCCGCACCGAGCCCACGAACTGCCGCATGACGCCGAGCCCGCCGCTGATCGTGACGGTGCCGCCGTGCGGCTTCAGCTCACCGGAGAGCAGGCGCAGCAGCGTGGTCTTGCCCGCGCCGTTGGGCCCGACGAGGGCCACGACGGAACCCTCGCCCACCCGGAAGGAGACGTCGCCGAGGAGCGTCCTCCCGTCGGGCAGGTGGTACTCCAGGTGCGCGGCTTCGAGATGACCCATGGAACCGGATTGTGCGGGGCGGCCGGGGACCGTGGCAAACCGATATCCGGGGACACGGGCGGGACACGGGCCGCACCGGGACCGGGGGCGGACCCGGGGCGCACCGGGCGGCGGGGGCCGGCCGGCGCGGAGCCGGGTCACGGCCGCCGCAGAGGGCAGGACCGGGGTCGCCGCGGAGGGCAGGACCGGGGCCGGCGGGCGGGGCCCGGGCCAGAGGCCGACCGGGGCCGGAAGGCGGGGCGCGGGGCAGGAGCCGCCCCGGCGGAGGGCCGGGCGTGAGCCGGAGGGCCTCCCCCCGTGCCCCGGGCCCCGAGAGCCCGGCGCGCCCGCCCGGGTGCCCGGCACCGCTGTCCCGCGCGGCCGCCCGGATGTCCGGCGCGAGAATCCTCGTTCTCGGGGTAGGCGGACCGGCATGAGCCCCGACGTCGACCTCACCCTTCCCGGACCCGGACCGCGCCCGCTGCGCGACGGCCTCATGCGGCTGGACCACCGTGTCTTCGAAGCCGTCGCCGCCCGTGACTGGCCCGCCGCCACCCGTGTGCTGCCCCGGCTGAGCCGCGGCGCCAACCACGGGGTGCTGTGGGTCGCCGCCGCGGCGGCGGTGGCCGCCTCGCGCACCCCGAGGGCCCGGCGGGCCGCGGCCCGGGGACTGGCCTCGCTGGGGCTGGCCTCCCTGACGATCAACACCCTCGGCAAGCGCTCGGTGCGCCGCTCGCGCCCCCCGCTGGACCCAGTGCCCCTGGTGCGGCGGCTGAAGCGGCAGCCGGTCACCACCTCGTTCCCGTCCGGGCACGCCGCCTCGGCCGCGGCCTTCGCGACCGGGGTGGCCCTGGAGTCCCCGGGCTGGGGCGCGGCGGTGGCACCGCTGGCCGGGGCGGTGGCGCTGTCCCGCGTCTACACCGGGGTGCACTTCCCGAGCGACGTCCTGGCGGGCGCGCTCCTGGGCGCGGGGGCGGCGTTCGCCGTGCGGGGCCTGGTGCCCACCCGGGCGCAGCTCACCCCGCCCGCCCGGCCGCGCGCCGAGGTTCCGGCGCTGCCCGAGGGCGACGGCCTGGTCCTGGTGGCCAACATCGGCTCGGGCACCTCGGACCGGGTGCGGGCGCTGTGCGACGCGCTGCCGAAGGCCGAGGTGATCGAGTGCGAGCCGGAGGAGGTGCGGGCCGAGCTGGAGGACGCCGCGGGCCGGGCGCGGGTGCTCGGGGTGTGCGGCGGCGACGGCACCGTGAACGCCGCCGCGGAACTGGCACTGCGCCACGGGCTGCCGCTCGCGGTGCTCCCCGGCGGCACCCTCAACCACTTCGCCTACGACCTCGGGGTGGAGGACGCGCGGGACCTGTGCCGGGCCCTGGAGGCGGGCGAGGGCGTCCGGGTGGACGTGGGCCGGTTCGCCTCCGGCGGGCGGCACGGGATCTTCCTCAACACCTTCAGCCTGGGCGTGTACCCCGAGCTGGTGCGGGAGCGGGAGCACTGGTCGCCCCGGATCGGCGGCTGGCCGGCCGGGGTGCTCGGCGCGGTGCGGGTGCTGCGCGCCGACCGGCATCCCCTGGAGGCCGAGGTGCGGGGGCGCAGGCGCCCGCTGTGGATGCTGTTCGCGGGCAACGGCACCTACCACCGCCGGGGGCTGGCCTCGGGCCGGCGGCTGGACATGGCCGACGGGCAGCTCGACGTGCGGGTGGTGCACGGCGGGCGGTGGCCCGCGCTGCGGCTGCTGTCGGCGGCCCTGGCCGGTCCGCTGACCCGCTCCCCCGCCCACGCGGCGGTCCGCACGCCCCGGCTGCGGCTGTCCGGCGTCGCCCCCGGCACCCTGCTGGCGTACGACGGCGAGCTCACCGAGACCGAGGGCGATCTGACGCTGGAGAAGCTGCCGGAGGCGCTCACCGTCTACCGCCCGCTGACCGGCCCGGAGCCGGGCGGGACGGCCGGCTGACCCTCCTCCGTTCGGTCCAGATAGCGAAACAGCGGTCTCATCATATGGAGCGCGGGCGTACGGTGAACCTGTCGTCGGACGGGGTCCGTGCCCCGCGTTCCGGCGTGCCGTCAGCCGCTTGGAGAGGGGATCAGCCATGCCCGAGCCTCGGGAGACCGCCGTCTACACCCATGGGCATCACGAGTCCGTGCTGCGCTCGCACACCTGGCGCACCGCCGCCAACTCGGCCGCGTACCTGCTCGGTTCGCTGGAGCCGCACATGGCGGTCCTGGACGTCGGCTGCGGGCCGGGCACCATCACCGCGGACCTGGCGGAACTGGTTCCCGGGGGCCGGGTGACCGGTGTGGACCGGGCCCCGGGCATCCTGGAGCGGGCGGCGGCCACCGCCGCGGAGCGCGGTCTGGCCAACGTCTCCTTCGAGGTGGCGGACGTACAGGCGCTGCACTACCCGGAAGACTCCTTCGACGTGGTCCACGCGCACCAGGTGCTCCAGCACGTGAGCGATCCGGTACGGGCCCTGCGCGAGATGGGGCGGGTGACCCGGCCGGGCGGCCTGGTCGCCGTCCGGGACGCCGACTACGCCGCCATGACCTGGTACCCCGCCTCGGCGGGCCTGGACGACTGGCTGGACCTCTACCACCGGGTGGCCCGCGCCAACGGGGGCGAGCCGGACGCGGGGCGGCGGCTGAAGGCGTGGGCGATGGAGGCGGGGTTCACCGACATCACCGCGAGCTCCGGCACCTGGACCTACGCCACGCCCGAGGAGCGGGAGTGGTGGAGCGGCCTGTGGGCGGACCGCACCCTGGAGTCGTCCTACGCCGACCGTGCCACCGAGGGCGGTCACGCCACGCCGGAGCGGCTGCGGGCCGTCTCGGCGGCCTGGCGGGAATGGGGAGCGTGTCCGGAGGGCTGGTTCGGTGTGCTCAACGGAGAGATCCTGTGCCGGAAAACCGCGTGACCCATGCCTGAACGGTGAAATCGGGGACACCAGTAGGGCAGGAGGTTGACACTATGTTTCCGCTTTTGCTCGTACTGCTTCTCGCCGTGGTCCTCTTCGGTATCGGATTCGCGGTGAAGGTCCTCTGGTGGATCGCGCTGGCCGTTCTCGTCATCTGGCTGCTGGGCTTCCTGGCCCGCGGCACGACGGCGGGCGGCGGCCGGGGCCGCTGGTACAGGTGGTGACCCGCGTGCGGTGAGCCGCGGAGAGTACACGAAGCAGGGCCGCTGCCCCGGGAGGATCACTCCCGGGGCAGCAGCGGTCCCAGCGGCCCGAGGTCCAGGTTCAGGTCCTCGGGCCGCAGTCCGTAGCGGTCGCGCAGCTCGGCCATGCGGTCGTCGAGCAGCATCAGGGTGAGCCCGATCCGCTCCTCCTGCTCCTCGCTCAGCTCCCCCTCGTCGACGCGGCGCAGCGCCTGCCGCTCCATGAGCTGGCGCAGCAGTTCCACGACGGTCAGCACCAGTTTGACCAGGTCGCGTTCGACGGTGTCGGGTTCCAGTGCGAGCCGCTTGCCGGGGTGTTCGGACATGTCACTCCCCCCAGGGCGCGGGGACGTCCCGGTTGACCGAGCTGATCAGGGCGTTGAGGTCGATGCGGACCAGGTCCACGTCCGCGATGCGCAGGGTGAGGTCGCCGGTGATGACGACGCCGCCGGCCAGCAGCCGGTCGAGCAGGTCCACCAGGGCGATCTCGCGGCGCTCCACGATCACGGCGCCTCCCCGGGACGGGTCGGTCCGCCACCGGTTCCCCCGGCGGTTCCCCCACCGGGACCGCCGGGGCCGCCCGCGTTCTTCCGCCCGCCGTTCCCCCCGCCCGGATCACCCCCGCCGGGACCGCTTCCGGCCGGGCCCGGTCCTCGCGGGCCCTTTTCTTCCGTTCCCGTTCCCGTATCCGCCGGGGCCTGTTCCTCCGGCGCGTTTCCCGGCCGGCCGGCCGGGTCTTCCCCTCCCGGGAATTTCCCTTCCGAGGCGTCCCCTCCCCCGTTCTCCTCTCCGGCGAAGGAATACGCGGCCCACGGCCCGGTCAGTTCCACGCGGATTCCGGGAGTTCCGCCCTTCAGCGCGTCCACGGCCTCCACGAATTCCTCGCAGGTCTCCCGGGGCACCAGATAGGCGGCGTTGAGGACGTTCCTCCCGGCGGCCCCGGACAGCTCCGGATTCTGCGGCGCGTGCAGCCGGGCCGCGTCGGCACGGGCGGAGAGGGCGTCGTGCAGACGCGTCGCGCACTCCTCGGCCCGGGACCAGCGCTCCTCGTCCGCACGGTCGCGCATCCGGCGCCGCCGCAGGTAGTCCCGGCCCGAGGCGGGGCGGGAGGCCGGGGCGGCCCCCGCCCCGGCGGGCTCCCGGTCCTGCTCGACGTACACCTTGACGCCCCACTCCACGCGCCCCGCCAGCCGGTCGAGGGTGCTCCGGAAGCCGTCACCGCGTTCCTCCATCATCGTCCGCACCCCGCTGTCGTCCCGGAAGACCGTGGCCAGCCGGAGCGGCAGCGGCGTGGTGACGGCGGTGAGCGCGTCGACGACCTGCTGGTGGGCGCGGGCGGTGCCGGAGAGCCAGTCCAGGTCCTCCAGGCGCGCCCGCAGCGCCTCCTCCGAGAAGTCGGCCTCGGGCACATGGCTGACGACCGCCACCAGTCCCCCGTGGGCGAGCAGCCTCGGCGGATCGCCCGCCACCCCGGAGAGCTGGGCCTGCAGGGCCGCGCCGAAGGGCCGGCAGACGGCGTAGACGTAGCGCAGTCGGGTCACGGTGCCTCCTCCCCCGGTACGCGGCCCGGTTCCAGTTCTCTGAGCCGCTGTCGCAACTCGGCGTTCTCCTTCGTCAGTTCGTCCCGCCGGGCCCGCGAGGAGAGCGCCGGGTCGGACTCCCACCAGTCGATCCCCATCTCCTTGGCCTTGTCGACGGAGGCGACGACCAGCCGCAGCTTGATGGTGAGCAGTTCGATGTCGAGCAGGTTGATCCGGATGTCACCGGCGATGACGACGCCCTTGTCGAGCACCCGTTCCAGGATGTCGGCGAGGTTGGCGCCCTGCCCCTGGGCATAGGGGTCGGGCAGTCTGCTGGGGGTGGTCATCGGCGGCTCCCGCCCCCCTCGTACTCGTCGTCCTCGTACTCGTCGTCCACGACGTCCTCGCCGCCGTCCTCGTCCGCGTCGGGGGCGGCGTACTCCTCCTCCGGGTCCTCCTCGTCGTACTCGTCCTCCGGGACGGGCTCGCCGGAGTCCTCCTCGTCGTACGGATCGTCCGGCCCGTCCCCGGCCTCCGCACCGGGTTCCCCGTTCTCCTCCTCTTCCTCCTCGGCGCCGTCGTCCTCGTCGAGGGCGCCGTCCCCGTCGTGTCCGTCGTGTCCGTCGTCCCCGGCGCCGGGGGCGGTCTCCTCGAGGTCGGCCTCCGGTTCCCCGTCGCCGGGGGCCTCGCCCCCGTCTTCGCCACCGCCGGACTCCGGCCGCCGTTCCTCCTCCGCGAGGGCCTCCTCGTGGTCGCGGACGACCTCGCCGTCGCGGATCTCACCGCGCCAGCCGTCCTCCGCCTCTCCCCTGAGGGTGATGTGGCGGACGTAGTTCTTGAGGTCGAGGCGGGCCCGGCGGCCCTGGGCGCGCCAGAGGTTGCCCGTCTTCTCGAAGAGGCCCTTGGGGTAGTACTCGATGACCAGGATCACGCGGGTGAGCCGGTCGGCGAGCGGGTGGAAGCTGACGACGCCCTTGGTCGTGCCCTTGGCACCCTCCGACGTCCAGGAGATCCGGTCGTCCGGCACCTGCTCGGTGGTCTTCGCCTTCCAACTGCGGTTGGACCAGAAGACCTTCATCTGCCAGTCGGAGCTGGTGTCATCGGCGCGCCGGGCGCTCTTGACGCCCTTGGCGAAGGTGCTGAAGTCCTGGTAACGGGTCCACTGGTCGTAGGCGGTGCGCAGCGGTACGCCGACGTCGGCGTACTCGATGATGACCGTGGGCCGGTTGCCCGAGCCGCCGCGGCGTCCGCCCCTGCCGCCGACCGCGTTCCGGACGGCGCCGACGACGCGGTCCTTGGCGCGGGAGGCGCCGAGCTCCAGGGCGCTGCGCAGGGGGCCCTTCCCCTCGGCCAGTTTGCGTCCGCCGTCCAGGGCGAGCCGGGCGAAGCCGGGGCTGTTGCCCTCGGCGACGTCGTTGAGCCGGTTGGTGGTCTCGCCGAGCCTGCGGCCCGCTCCGGCGAGCAACTGCTGGGCCCGCGCCGCGAGATAGTCCTGCGCCTCGGCCTTGAGCCGGTCGGCCGCCTCGCTGCGGGCCAGCTCGCCGAGCGGGTTGCGCTCCGCGGCGCCGCCGACGGCGGAGGCCGCCGGTCCCAGGGTGTCCGTCACCGGTCACCACCGCCCTTCGTCCGTCCGGCGCCGGCCGTCCGCCGGGCCTCCCCCGCCCGCTGGGCCGCCGCCTTCCGGGCGGGCTGCGTCTTCTCGGCGGCCGTGCGGTCCTCGGGCGCCCTGGCGGTCCTCTTCGCGGGCGTCCTCTTCGCCGACGCCTTCGCGGCGGGCTTCCCCGCCCCGGGCTTCCGGGAACGGGCCTGTCCCGCTGAGGCCCCACCGGTCCGGGTCCCGGTACGTCCCTTCTCGTCCCGGCCGTCCCCGGAGTCCTCCGCGGCTCCGTCGTCCCCGGTGTCCCCGGTGTCCGCGGTGTCCCCGGTGTCCACCGAGTCCGCCAGGTCCGCCGGGTCCGCCGGGTCGTCCGCGTAGTCCGTCTCCACGTCCGGTGCGGGCACCGCGCCGGAGAGCTGGTCGCGCATCCGCTCGGTGCGTCCGTGCAGCCGGTCGGCGAGGGCGTCCATCCGCCGTTCCACCAGGGCCCCGGTCGCGGCCGTGCCCACGCCCCGCAGGTCGCCGCGGAGCTGGTCGCCGATCTCCTTCCACTGCGGGTTGTCCCGCAGGCGGGCGGAGACCAGCTCCGCGATGCCCGACGGTGTCAGGTTCAGTTTCCGGCCGGCCATCATGGTGCCCACGGCGACCGCGAGTTTGAGTTTCCTCGTGCGTCCCAGCAGATATCCGGCCCCTATCGCGAGGCCCAGTCCCGTTCGGTTCATGGCGCCGTACCGTTGCCCAATCCCGCGCCCGTGCGCGTCGCCGTCTCCAGCCGGTCCAGCAGCGCGTCCTCCTGCTGGTCGAACTGCTCCTCGGTGATCTCCCCCGCCTCCAGTGCCTCCTCCAGCCGGGCGAGTTCGGCGCGGATCGTTCCGGGGTCGTAGTAGATCCGCTCCGCCTCCCTCATCACCTGTCCGATCGCCCAGGCGCTGCCGCGGGCCGGTGCCAGCGGCAGCATCAGGACCTCCGAGATGAGTCCCACGCGGCCCGTCACCCCGTCCCGCTCGGCGCCGAGCCGTGCGCGCGGCCCGCGTGGGTGCCCGCGGGCTCGGCCGGGCCGGGCTCGACGAAGCTGTACGGCGGCAGGGGGCCGTTGACCCGCACCTCCAGGTGCGGCAGGGCGGCGCGGGCCCGCTCCACGGCGGCCAGGAAGGCGTCGGCCGACTCCCGGTCCACGAGGAACGACACGTTGGCCAGCCAGCCGCCGGAGTCGGGGCCCCTGCTCACGGACTCGGCGACCGGTTCCAGGGCCCGTTCCAGCGCGGTGCCGTCCACCGCCTCCTTGCCCTTCACCGCCGCCGCGACCAGCTCACCGAGGCGTATCCTGTCCTCGTAACCCCCGCCCCCGGCCCGCCGGTTGGCCTCGGCCCGGGCGCGGATCTCCGGGTTCTCCGCCATCACGTGGTGCAGCACGGCCTCTTCCACGTGGTTGGCCTTGACGTTGTACTCGACGCGGCCGTCCAGCGCCCGCAGACGCTCCCGGTAGTGTCCGGCGCGCCGGGCCAGGACGGAGGTGACCGCCGTGTCGTCCGGGGCGACGCTGCCGAACCGCATGGGCAGCACGCACCCGTCGGCTCCCGCCTCGCTGAGCACGGCCTGATGGGCCAGCAACTCCCTGCGCTTGGGCCGCAGCCCCTCGGGGGCGTCACTGACCACGGCGGCCAGCTCGCCCTCCCTGAGGACCCGCACCGCGCGCGGCGGGTCCCCGACGCCGACCAGGCCCTCCGGGAGCGCCGGATGCGCTTCGGCCGTGATGCCGTAGACGTACGTACTCACTCCTGCTCCCCCTTCCGGCGCGACGGGGCGGCCTTCCGGGTGCGGGCCCGGGGAGCGGACTCGTCCTCGGAACCGCCCTCCCGGGCGTGCTTGAACGCGTCGGAGATGGTCTCGGCGGCGCCGGACAGCGCTCCCTTGGACTTGCCCCGGGCGCCGGACTCGGTCATCTCGCCGACCAGGTCGGGCAGGCCCGGGTTCTTGCGCGGCCCGGCCTCCAGGTCGAGCCGGTTGCACGCCTCGGCGAAGCGCAGATACGTGTCGACGCTGGCGACCACGACCCGCACGTCGATCTTCAGGATCTCGATGCCGACCAGGGAGACGCGCACGAAGGCGTCGATGACGAGTCCCCTGTCCAGAACGAGTTCGAGCACGTCGTAGAGGCCGCTGCCGCCGCCTCCGCCTCCGCCGCCACCCTGCTGTGCCGGTACTACTGTCATTCCGGCGATACCTCCCTGTCTCCGGGCTCTCGGTGTCCGGGGTCGTTGTCGGTGTCGGGGGCCGTGCCCGGTGTCCGGTGTTCTCGCTGTCCGGCTCTCCCGGCCTTCCCGGGCGCCCCGGGCGTTCCGGGCGTTCCGCGTGTCCGGGGTCCTCGGACGCGGGGATCCCTCCGGATGTGCGAGGCCGTTGTCCGTACCGCGCCGTACGGTCCCTCGCGCCGGTCCACGGCGTCCTGGAGCCGCCCCGCGCCGCCGGGCCGTTCCCCTCTCGCTCACCGGCGCCTCCGCGCACGGGGGACACGGCGTCCCTTCCGCCGTGCGTCCACCGTGCGCGCGGCGCCCTGCCGTCGGGCCCCGGCCAGGCCGGCCGTATCCGTCCGGTGGGCGTACCGCCGGGGCAGGCGGTGCGGTCTAGCGCCCGTCGGCCCGGCCGCGCTCGTAGCGCCGGGCCCGGCGGTACCCGGTGAGCATTCCCTCGGGGTCCAGCTCGACCAGATAGCTCGCCATCAGGCTCATCGTGTCGGGCACCCGCTCCAGTTCGAGCACCTCGACCTCCAGCGACCAGCCCTCCTCCGTCCGTCCGAAGGACGACACGGATTCGGCGGTCAGCCCGGTCAGCTCCCCGAACTGGGCACGCGCCTCGCGCAGCACCACCATGGGGGCGGGCGGCCGGGCCGCCGCCGTGCCGCGGGACGACCGGGTTCCTTCGGTGTCGGTGTCGGTGGTGTCGCTCCCGTCACGGTCGCGATGAGTGCTCTTGCCGGTCCCGCCACCCCGGTTCCCGGTGTCGCGGCCGGTGCCGTCGTCGCTTCTGTTGTCGGTTCCGGTGTTGGTGTCGTTGCCGCCGGTGGCACCGGTGTCGGCGTCCGTCCGTGAACGCCGCGGCCGGGGATGACCCTCTCGCGGGTCCTTCTGCTTTCCGGCGGTGTTCCCTGTGTCAGACATGACCACCTCCCCCTCCGTGTGGCCGCGTGCTCCCGGACCAAACCTCTGCGGTTGCGCGAATCGAAGGGATGTGCTGGACCGGGCCGGGGTGCGGGGCCGACGAACGGCGAGGAGGGTCGGTGCGGGTGACGCGGGCGCCGTACGGGACACAGCGGCGGGACACGACCCCGGTCGGGCACGGGCCGGGGGGAGGCCGCGGCGGGGCACGCGCGGGCGACGGCGGGCCGCCGGAGGCGCACGGGGGTGGCAGCGCGCCCCCTGCGCACACGCGCGACGCCGACAGACTCGGGTGGCCACGCGACGCCCCCGGCCGGGACCGGCGGGGCTCCGGAGCGCACGGACGCGACGCGGAAGCAGTACGGAAGCGACGGGCCCGGCGTCACACCCGGCCACGGTTCCCGTACGCCCTGCGCCGCCGCTTGCGCACCCCGGCCGAGCACGGCCGACGCATGGTCAACTAGCCGGCCGGCCCTCGCCGTGCACGTCGTTCCGGCACGCCCCGGCGCACGCCACGTCTCCGGTACGGCGACGGGGCACCGCCCGGCGGCCGCGGCGAGGCGTCACACCTCTACGCGCGCCGCTCCCCGGCCGCGGCACGCCCCGCCGGGGAGCGGGCATGGCGCCGCCGGGGACGGCGCGCGTGGGCCTTCCGTCCCCGGCGGACGAGGGGGGTCAGACGACGACCGCCTGCTCGACCAGCATCCGGCCGGCCGCCGCGATGGTCTCGGCGTCGATGCCCGCGACGTGCAGTTGCTCGGCCGGTGTCGCGGAGCCCGGCATCGTGTCCACCGCCAGCCGGACCAGGCGCGGCACGGGCCGTCCGTCGCGGAAGGCGTCGAGGACCGCGTCCCCGAGGCCGCCCTGGGGCCGGTGGTCCTCCACGGTCAGCAGGCAGCCGGTGTCCTCGGCCGCCCTGCGCAGCGTCTCGCGGTCGACCGGCTTGACCGAGTACAGGTCGATCACCCGGACCGGGATGCCCTCCCGGTCGAGCACATCGGCGGCGGCCAGCGCCTCGTGGACGGTGACGCCCGCCGCGACGACGGTCAGCCGGTCCCCGGCACCGGAACGCAGTATCTTGCTCCCGCCGACGGGGAACTCCTCGTCGGGACCGTAGATCACCTCGTTCGCGCCGCGCGAGGTGCGCAGATAGCGGATGCCGTCCAGGCCGGCCATCTCCGCGACGAGCCGCGCCGTCTGGTTGGCGTCGCACGGGTAGAGCACCGTCGTCCCGTGCAGGGCCCGCATCATCGCCAGGTCCTCCAGGCCCATCTGACTGGGCCCGTCCTGGCCGATGGCGACCCCCGCGTGGGAGCCCACGAGATTGATGCCGGAGCCGCTGACCGCGGCCATCCGCGCGAAGTCGTGCGCGCGGGTGAGGAAGGCCGCGAAGGTGGACGCGTACGGCACCCAGCCGCGCGCAGCCATCCCGACCGCGACGGCGACCATCTGCTGCTCCGCGATGTAGCACTCGAAGTAGCGCTCGGGGTGCTCCTTGGCGAAGAACTCGGCGCGGGTGGAGTCCCCGACCTCACCGTCCAGGGCGACGACATCGCCGCGTGCGGTGCCCAGGGCGGTCAGGGCCTCGCCGAAGGCGTCGCGGGTGGCGACCTGTTCGCCCCTGCGGTACCGGGGCGGTTCTATCCGCCCGGTGCCCCCGGTGTACGGCGCCGGGGTGGCGGGCGGCCCGGCCACCCGGACGCGCAGGCCCTCGCGCGGGCCGCCGAGTTCCGCGACGGCCTCCTCGGCGTCGGGCAGCGGTTTGCCGTGCTGCCCCTCCCGGTTCTCCACGGCCGCGACGCCCTTGCCCTTGAGGGTGCGGGCGATGACGGCGGTGGGCTGGCCCCGGGTGGACAGGGCCTCGCCGTAGGCGCGGTCGACGGCGTCCACGTCGTGGCCGTCGATCTCGACCGTGTGCCAGTCGAAGGCCCGGAAGCGGCGGGCGTAGGCGTCCAGGTCGTGGGCGTGCCGGGTGGGACCGCGCTGGCCGAGCCGGTTCACGTCGACGATCAGGACGAGGTTGTCCAGGTGCTCGTACCCGGCCTGCTCGGCGGCCTCCCACACGGAGCCCTCCGCCATCTCGCTGTCACCGCACATCACCCACACCCGGTAGTCGGCGTGGTCCAGCCGCTTGCCGGCGAGCGCGATGCCGACGCCGACGGGCAGGCCCTGACCGAGCGATCCGGTGGCCGTCTCGACCCACGGCAGCCGCCGGGGCGTGGGGTGCCCCTCCAGACGGCTGCCCAGGGTACGGAAGGTGAGCAGTTCGTCGTCGTCGATGGCCCCGGCCGCCTTGTAGGCGGAGTACAGCAGCGGGGAGGCGTGTCCCTTGGAGAGGACGAAGCGGTCGTTGCCGGGGTGGTCGGGATGGTCGAAGTCGTAGCGCAGGTGCCGGGCGAGCAGGACGGCCATCAGATCCGCCGCCGACATCGACGAGGTCGGGTGTCCGGACCCCGCGGCCGCGGCGGCCCGGACGCTGTCGACGCGCAGTTGCTGGCCGAGTTCGGTGATCTCTCCGGTGTTCATGAATCTCCTTTCGCCCGCCCGTCGGAACGCCTGACGGGACCGGGCGCGACGTCGGGGCCGGGCGGGGGCTGACCGGGCGGCGCCTCCGGCCCGGGATCGGACGGCGCCCCGCGGCCCCGGTGACGGGCCGGGGTGCCGGGAGCCGCGGTCGCCGCGCGGGTGCCCGGCGGGGGCTTCGGCTTGGCATGGGCCCCGGGCGGCGGCTTCGGCTTGGCCCGGGTGCCCGGTGGCGGCTTGGGGATGCCGTGGGCACGGGACGGCTGCCCGGACGGCTTGGCGTGGGCCCCGGGGGACCGGGGGGTCGTCCCGGGCCGCTTCTCTGCCGGGGGCGGCGGTCCTGCCGGGGGCGACTGCTCCGTCGGGGCCGGGGAACCGGCGGGGCCCGGGCCGGAGGGGGGACGGGAGCCGGGCCTCGGCGCCGCGGCCGGGGGTGACGGTTCGGCGCCGGTGGGCCCGCTCGACGGGGACGCCGCGTCGGGAGACCCCGGCGCGGGAGGGGGTTCGGGTCCGGAAGGGGGGCCGGGCGCGGGGGGTCCCCCGGAGGGCGGTTCGGCAGCGGGGCGGGGCTCGGGGGCGGACCCCGGGGCGCCCTTCCGGCCGTGGGGCGGGGCGGGCTTGGGGTGTGCGCCGTGAGGCTCGGCGGGCTCGGGGTGAGCGCCGTGAGGCGGGGCGGGCTTCGGGCGCCCGCCATGAGGCTCGGCGGGCTCGGGGTGAGCGCCGTCGGGAGG